>JASFHE010000175.1:0-10630 GCA_050123415.1 Desulfobacteraceae bacterium
CTATGGGGCACTACATTCAGTGTTTAAAAACCTCCACTCAATAATATCAATAGGTTACAAGTGCTTTCATCCACAATTTCCTCTTTTTTATTAGTTTTTTGTCCGGCTGATGGTAAACTTGGGTTAAGAAACTCCAGGCTGCATATGCGTATTACCTTGAAAACTGCATGGGACAGGATGTTATTGATTGCTTTTCAAATGACCCCGGTGTATCAGGTACATTTGTTGAAGGGACCTATAAAGGAATATATAAAAGAGGATGGTATCTGGAAGATTTATACACTTGCATTTCAAATGCTCTATGCGTTCCAGCCTTCAAAACAGAAAACAACTCCTGAAATTTCTTCCGAGGCGCCATCGGATGATGCAATGGATCCTGAGAACATAAAATTAAGCCCGGATGATTGGGCTGAGTATGATACCCAATATCCTTCGGGATATATTTATCCGTTCCACTTTAAACATCCTGTTACAGGAAGACCTACCTCTGAAAATGTATACAATGCCAAACTAAAACTCAATCCTAATCCGTTCAGACCAGAGAAGATAAAATAAGTTATCATTTATTGCTAAATAATATAAGACAGGTAATTTTCGCCAGATTATGAAAACAAAAAAAGGTTTTCAAAACATGCCGTTATGAAAACCTTTTTCTTTTTATCTTTTTATTTATCTGT
This sequence comes from Desulfobacteraceae bacterium, assembly GCA_050123415.1. Lineage (GTDB taxonomy): Bacteria > Desulfobacterota > DSM-4660 > Desulfatiglandales > HGW-15 > JAAZBV01. The sequence goes on from JASFHE010000175.1 coordinate 678, forward strand.
AACTTCCTTTAATTTGCTTTTCTGCTTCATTAAGACTGTCTACAAATCCAAGAGCGTATTTTGCATGAGCCTTGTATTTCTTGTAACTTTGAGCTCTCTTAAACGCCTTTTCCATAGTATCCCAGTCTTCCAGATCCCATGCAGCGTTTCCTTTTAAATAATAGACTATGCCACCACCCTCGTCTGCATTAACAGCAATTAAAGCATCACAGGCTGTTATGGCTTCTTTATTTCTGCGAGAATTATAAAGTATCTCGGCTTTTTTAAGCATCAGCTTTGAAGAAGGTCTCTTTTTAAGAATATTGTCTATATAAGATACAGCTTTATCTATTTTAAGAGCCCGTGCATACGCGTCCGCTATCATAATGCTTTCTTCTTCTTTATTTATATCATCATTTATAGATTTTCTTAAATTTCTTGCCTCCCTCAGTGGAAGACTCAAATTGCGCTCAATACTGATAAGCTGATTCCATTCTCTTTGCTTCTGAGGAGGCTTCACATAGGAATAAATTTCATATGCCCCGGCCATACCATAATAATCTTCTTTTTCCTGTCTGATAAGACTTAAATTGTTCCAGTATCTCGGTTCCATAGGATAAAGATCAAGGGCTTCATATAAAAACTTTTCAGCTTTATTCAGATCCCTTATATCATTATAATAAATCTGAAAAATCATGGTATACCAGTTTTGTTTTACTTCTTTTGATTCTTTTATTAACTTCTTTAATATGCGTATTGTATCATCAAATTTTTCAATCTGGTAATATGCGCCCCACGCAGCCTCAAGAAACCTTTCCTGTTTTTTTTCATCTCTATTGTAAAGCTCTTCCATCAAAGGAGCAGCTTTGGCGAAATCTTCAGTTTCATACAATATCGTGGTATAGTAAGATAATAGATCAAAATTATCAGGATTTTCCTCGTGACCTTTTTTAAAGACTTTAAGGGCTTCTTTCAAATTTCCATCACGATACCAGCAGTATCCTAACATGAGGTAGACCTGCTCATCTATAACCTCCGGATTAGTAGCCAGATAGTCCAGAAGAGGTTTCCTGGCGCTGGTATAATCTTCATTTTCAAAAAATTTTTGAGCATCTACCATTGCCAGTTGAGCCTCACGGGTAATTCTTGGTTTTTCTTCCTTTTTTTTATCTTCCTGGCATAAGACTGGGCCGGATAAATGTAAGAAGACAAAAACAGCAAAAAATGAAACCTTCATTATTTTATTTATTTTATCAGTCATATTTTTTCTATTCTTAGCTATATAATTATTCAGTTACAGAAAATTTAATCGGTACATTAACAATACAGTCAACAGGTTTTCCGCCCTTCATGGCAGGCCTGAATTTAAATTTTATAATACATTTAAGAGCAGCGTCTTCAAAAATACCTTCAATATCTTTCGGCTCGACATATTTGATTTCAGGCTCCTGGACCGTTCCTGTTGCGTCAACCACGCATCTGACCATAACTCTTCCTTCAATGCCTTTTTGCTGTGCTTCAAAGGGATACCTTGGCTGCATAGTTCTTATCGGTCTTGGAGGCTGATCAACTTCATTTAAGTTAAATGCACTGACAAACAGGGAATCGGACACCTCGAAATCTGACTTGAGAAGACCGCTGATTGCTATTGTCCCGCTCATCCCGGCAGTCAGGTTGCTAGCCGGGACATTGAGTTTGGGCTGCGGCATTCTTTGTCTTTTCTGGGCTTGTTTTGGCGCTTCCTGCTTTTTTTGTTCCTCTAACTTTCTTTCTTTTTCCGGTTCAGGAGGTGGCGCTGGTCTTCTCTGACTGATCAATACATGATGTACTCTCTCTCTCTTTTTTTTCATTGTAGAAATTTTAGTCAGAAGAGGAATAGCAATAAAAAGTAAAGATGTTACAACTAATGCCACTATAGCACTAAGAGGTAAATTAACAATTGATTTAGTTTTAATAGTCATGATTACCTATTACTCTTTCGTTGCAGCGACAACAACATTTCTAATTTGTGCAAGCCTTACCTGATCAAGAACCTCTATGGCATCACCAAAAAAACTGTCTTTATCTGCAGTAATAACTACATTCCCATCAGGATTTTCATGTCTAAAACGTTCCATTCTGGATCGAACGGAACGAATATCTATAGGCTGACCCTCGATCCATACAGTTCCTTCTTCTGTAACACCTATAACTATGTTCGTTTCCTCTTTTGATTCTGCAGAGGAGGCTACCGGACGATTAACCTCTACGCCTGACTCTTTGACAAAAGTTGTAGTAACAAGAAAGAATATAAGCAGTATAAATATCATATCAATTAACGGGGACATATTCAGTTCTACTTCATCCGATTTTCTGCCCGCCCCCAATGATAGTTTTTTCATAAGGTCTTCCTTCCTTTTTATATCAATTATTACTCAGGTCTGACCTGGTCACTCTGAGACAGAATCTCTGCATCCTCTCAAGCATGCCGTTGGTGCGACGGGCCAGGAAGGTCGCCACAAACAGGCCGGGAACTGCAACAACCAAGCCTGTCTGTGTTGTTAATAATGCCTCGGATATTCCACCTGCCAATGCCTTGGCATTACCTGTGCCAAATTCTGCAATAACAGCAAATGTCTTTATCATACCGCTGACTGTACCAAGCAGACCAAGTAACGGGGCGACACCTGCAAGCATTGCAATTGTGCCCACATCCTGCTTAACGAACAATTCATGATTGGCTTTCAAACCGTCCATTAACTGTTCGTTTGTCTCCAGATCATCTGTCCTTTCAGCTAAATAGCCTTCCATTAATTTCTGTTGCCAGAATGCGCATGTAAACCCCTCTTTACCGGCGTTTTTAATGCACTCGTGAACAGGCCTCCATCCTTTTGTATAGAAACGCATATCCATGGTTTTTTTAATAATCAGGTACCACATCCACATGCATGTTATTATCAGAGGATACATAACCCATCCGCCGATCGTGATTTGATTAAAGGCTCCTTCTATTAAATCATAGGACACTTCAGGCCTCCTCCCTCTTATTCTGCTTTTCCGCTTTGCTGTTTTAACAGAGTAATGGCAAATGCAGTACCCTTTTCCTGCATATCAACGACTATCCTGTCTACCTGGGATTTTAAGAAGTGATGGACAAACATTATCGGAATAGCTACACACAGGCCAAAATATGTGGTCAATAGAGCTACAGAGATACCGTCAGCAAGCTGAGCGGGATCACCGGTACCAACTTCAACTATTATTTTAAATGTCTCAATCATACCTGATACCGTACCTAGAAGCCCCATCAAAGGTGATATTGCTGCAAAAAGGGCCAGGGTTGGAATAAATTTTTCAAGCTTTGGAACCTGTTTCAAGATTGCCTCCTGCAATGCACTGTCAATGACCTCCTGAGAATGACCGACATGCTCCAGTGCGCTGTCAAGCATCTGGCATGTAGGAATGCGGCTCTTTGATGAACAAAAGGCTTTAGCTTCGCTGAAGTTTGACTGGGAGACCATATCTTTGATGTAATTCATTACCTTTTCGGAAGCCCTGGCTTTGGTACCCAGTACAATAAACCTTTCGATTCCAAGAATTAATGCGAACAGTCCTACGGCAGCAATCGCATACATGATAGGCCCGCCCTGGTCCATCCATTCAGAAGGAGAAAGCTTCTTTGTCATTTGAATAAAAGCTGAACCGCCTGATAAGTCAATCGGTAAAATATTAGACTCATTATCAAAATATTTGCCTATAGCACTCAGCATCGAACCGGGAGCATCTCCTGTCACTGCAACCAGTCTTCTTCCGTCTGCTTCCGGCTTCAGGAAACCTACGGTTCCGTCATTTAGACGAAAATAAGACATAAGTCTTCCAAGCCTGATGATTTCTCCGGTTGTTGCTCTTCCATCCGGTCCGACGAATTCACCTGTTCTTTTTTTGATTACACCGGTCTCTTCCATTTCGGAAAAATAGAATTCAACAAGGATTCTAATCCAGTCCATACCGGGAAAACGTTTTGAATCCGCTATATTCTGGAGAATTTCTTTTCTATCAGGATATTCCGCGGTAATAGGATTATCACGACTAACACTGATGGCATCCTTGACAATATTCCTTACATTGTCCTCAATAGCCTGTATCTCACTTCGCTCATCCGCCAGAGCTTTCTCATGCTGAGCTTCTTCCTTGCGGAGCGCTTCATACTTTTTTTCGAGACTATCAAGAATATTACCTTCTTTTTTATCTTCATCTCTAAGTTTGGCAAGCTCTTTCTTAAGTGCCGCCTCATCCATTTTGAGATATTTCTCCATCTCGGCGACATCTACAAGTGACTGATCCTGATCCTTATTTATATTCTCGGCTACCTTTTTCCATCCCTCGGATGTGGCAAAAACCTGCCCTGAAAAAATAAGGAAAGCCAGAACCGATAACGTACCTATTATTTTTTTATTGTTAATATACATACCTATATCGCTCCTAAAGGAAGTTCGACGATTTCTACTTGTTTCTTCTGTAAGGCTATACCAAATGCGAGCTTAACCTGCTTAAGCTGATCATCGGGTAAGACTTCCCACTGACCGGATTTCCCGTTCCACATACCAATCTGTCTTCCGTCAATAGTTAGATAATATTTTTCAAGCCTGCCAATTCTGAGTATTGTAACCTGAGTTTCAATTCCATCGAGATTCAAGGTTACATCCTCTTCTGCCTCAATCATTCTGCCATACTGGGATTCGGCTTGAAGTCCCATCGCAAAAACCCTGCGCATTTTTTCACTCAACGCCGTAGTATAGCTGTTAAGAGAGCTTCTCAAGGTGTCAATACGCCTTTGTCTTTCTTCAGGCTGAAATGGCAGATCATTTTTTACAAAGGTCTCCATCCTGTCAACCACCTTTTCCAGATACGGCTCAAGCTGTTCACGCAGATTATTGATCTCTTCCAGTGTTAATTTAAGGCGTTCAATATTCTCCTGTACACCCTTGATATAATTCTTGTACTTCTGCTGCCTGTACTGCTTCCAGGTGATACGATATTTTAAATCCTTGATATCGTCTAAAATAGGTGATTTTTCCCAACTCCAAGCATCCGCTTTTTCCTGTGTCTTGGACTCTTTTGAGATGGTATTGGTCACCTTCTTGTGTACTGCATCAGGACTATCCTGCGCGAAGGCCGAACCAAACCCAACCAGCGTAAAAAGTGCCGTTGCCCATAAAATACGTTTGATCATATTGATTCTCCTATTCCTGCCAAATTCCTTTAAATTTAAATAATACCTTTTTAAAACCGCCCCATTATATATTTTAATTTTAAAATTACAATTATAATTTCAAAAGAATGTCAATTTATTTTATCAAAAAAAAATTTTCAAGAAAAAAAAGTCCTCCTGAGAAGTTTAGATGCACTACCAAAAATATTGGTGGCCCGTAAACGTCGTAAACGTACAGACCAATTCATGCCTTCCGGGAACCAACGGGATGAATTGTTGGTAATAGACGCATCAAATGTCCAGTAATCCTCTCTGCCGGACATGAAATATCCATCATCATCCGTATTGTTGCACATGATATTGTCGCGAATTAGAGCGTTGCCGAACTCTTCACAGGTCTTGTCATATATGTTGACATCTATAGTTTCTTCATCCGCCTTGAAAACATGAAACACAATTTATTTAGCTGATAATACATCAGCCTGGATCACCTAGCACCCAAACCGAGTTCCGGTTACTGTAGATATCAGTCTTTATACAAAATATAGCAAATTAAAATGACAACTTAACTAAATTGATTTTTAATTGAAGTATAGCTTTTTTAAAAAATTAATAAAAAAGGTGGCATGAAACAATAACATTGTCAAGTTTTTAAATGAAACGATAAGGTTTTCCACTTAGAATGTATAGATTTTAGAATTGGAAAAACTATCGCCTGATCATCACTCGATCATTTAGATCATATTAAAGTAAATGGATAATACTTTTTGCCCATATCCTCTCTAATTATAGTTCCCCTTCAATTGATAAATATAATGAGTAAAAGTTTAGTTTGTGGCCGGATCGGTCATCCGAAGCATGTCTTTTTGTCTTGACACACATGAGTTATCCTTTTATGCTCATTATCTTCAAATACCAGGAGGATATAATGATTCGTATTTTAATCACTTTTATCTTCATCTCTATAACTTCTATCAATTCTGCAACCGCTTCAGCGCAAGGAGGGTTTGGTGGATCTGGCATAGAGTCCAAACCTGAGCCTAAACTGATGGGCAAAAAAATCGTAAATAAGATAACTCTTTATAATGCGAACAAATATGACAATAAAAAATCCGGTCAGTTGATTACCCATGAAAAATTAAAAAGAGAAATAATTGAAGCATTAAGAATGGACATCCTGTCTTCCTACAGTAAAGAATGCCCGGTTCAGTCTCCGGTTGTTTCACAGGACTACGCCATTCTTGTTTCTGCAATTTTAAAAGATGAAGAAGGCTCCTCTGACTGGGATGATGGCGTACTTGAATATCAACTGACAGTGGGCATTTCAACTTCAGACTTTGTAAAAATACTGTGTGTTATATCCCATGACAGCAACCTGTTAACGGTCATTAAAAAAAACCAGAAACGGGCCGATGACGCGTTAGCTACAATTGGACAGTTACAATACGGTTCATACGATGAAAATAAACAGGGAGTTTATGACAGGGCCGTTAACATTATCAGGGCAGCCAACTATTTTAAAGAAGGCGTTCTATCGGGTGTATCAAAAAACACGGAGTCAGCTCTCGAAGCCTATGAAAATGCACTCGAATTCTGCCCGGATTACCCAGAGGTATACTATCAAAGAGCAGAGCTCTATCGCAGCATGTCAAGAAATAAGGAGGCTATTACCGAATACAGTCAGGCGATCAAGTATGATAATAATGAAGCGCACTATTATATCGCAAGAGGCATCTGCTACTTTGATATGGAACAGCAGGGCTCTGCGATGAAGGATTTTAGCCACGTCATAGACCTGAAACCATCTGATCCGGTATTATTTACCGCATATGCCGCTCGCGGAAACATATATGAAAGAAGTAAAGAAGACCGGAAAGCGCTCCAGGATTATACAAAGGCTATAGAGCTTAATCCAAAAGCGACTGACATATACTTTCGAAAGGGGCTGTTAAACCGAGGCCTGAAAAATTATGAAGACTCGATAAAAGATTTTGACAGGGTAATAGAACTGGAAAAAGATTCTTCGGACGCATACTTTGAAAGAGGAACAACATACGCTTATCTTGGAGACAAAAAAAAAGTATTGAGTGACTTTAAGGAAGCTGCAAGGCTTGGAAGCAAGAATGCAAGAAACTTTTTAAAAAGTAAGAATATCAGCTGGGATTAAACAACAGGAAATCAGTTAATGATTAATCATTTCATGTATCCGTCTTTTAATGTCAGGTGGATACATGAGTTTTTTATCTGACCAGTAATGAATCAATTACCTGGCGCATCTCCATCTCTTCAGCAAAAAAATCATCCTGGGCTTCATATCCAGTACCAATCCGCTCATAACTGCCTCCGAAATTAAAGTATGGCACCAGGTCGTTGGACCTTTCCTCTTTTATTTTTAAATACTCCGGGGGAATCTCCGACTCATTTACCACTGTCAGCAGATCGTCATTAGAGTCCATGACATAGTGGTGGGCCTCAATCAATCCGTTTTCCACATATTCCATGACCGTCGTATCATATGTCTCGGCTATCCATTGACAGTGGGAACAACCGACACTGGTAAATAATAAGATAACAGGCTGCCCCTTGCTGTTTACATTTATCTCCAGTCCGGTATTTTTAAATGTCCGGAACTTGCTGGGACCGGTCAGGGCCTTTTCACCGCTTTCCCCATCCCCGGTTTTTCCTGCGGTATCTCCGGCGCCCCGGATCGGATCAGATGTAAACCTCTTTATATCAGCAGTCTGCAGTAACTGCAGTGAATAGGTTAATAACTTTGAAGTAATATCATTATCTTTAATATTTTTTGTGATTGTATCCTTTGCTTCTTCAAAAGTCATAGAAAGGGCTTTCAGTTTTCTTCTGACAAAAATGATGTGATAACCGAACTCGGTCTCTACAACATCGGAAATCTCTCTTTTCCCCGGCTTGAACGCAGCCTCTTCAATGGAAGGAATCGCTTCACCGCGTGAAATATACCCCAGATCGCCGCCAGTCTCTCCTGTTCTATCAGTTGAATACTGTTTTGCCAGTTCTGCAAAATTTTCCGGTGTTGCCAGTTTCCTTATATTTTCAGCAAGTTTTTTTGCCTGCGTTTTGTCAAGATCACTTGAACAACCGCTGCTGTCTTCATGACAAATTAAAATATGGCTTAAAGCAACTGTTTCAGGCCTGTTATAATATTTTTTATTATTAGTGTAGTATTCTCTGGCTTCTTTGTCTGATATATCTCTGTCACCAAATTTTTTACTACCCAATCCGAATATGCATAAATTATTTTCAAAGTAATTATCAACATCCTCCATTGACAGCTTTAAACCTGAGAGCTTTTTTAAAATATCATCTTCGGTGAGATTATTCTTTTCAAAATAATTCTTTTTCTCCTGCTCAACTTCACCGGGTTTAATAGTGATACCCATCTTTCTGGCTTCCTGAATAAGCAGGAGTTCTACAAGGTAGCTGTCGAGGTAGGTGTTCACAGAAACACGATCTACCGAGGGTTCAACAGCACCTGACATTATTATAAAAAGATTATACCGCTTTAAGAGATCCCGGGTAGATATGGGTACCCCATTGAGATGGGCAACAATACTCTCATTATCAGTCGTGTTATTATGCTGGTTATCCTGTTCAATCTTTACTTCCTTTTCGGGAACATCAGGATAAACCATATTCACAAAGCCAGGTTGTATGGTTATTAAAGATATAACAACAGCAAAAACAAGGCTGAGCACTTTGCACTTTTTTATTTTTTCATAATATGAGCTCATATCGATTTGATAAGAACTCCTTTTACTGGAATTCCGGAAGGTTAAAAAACCGGTATGTCAATGACATTCGCAGGGAATAATATTGAGGCTTCCGGTCTTTGTCAAGCTTGCAGCATTACCCCAAAGTATTACAGGTTTTTCCATCAGCCAATAAAACCGATAATAATTATCAGCGTTACTGTCAGAGAAACAAGCCCGGGGACCCTGTCCATAAAATCTGTCACTTTTTCAATTGCAGTGTTATGTAATATTGATATTGTTTTCATTTTCTTTTCTCCTTTTTATTTGTTTTGTTTATATCTGTATATAGCAGTAAGTGTGCCAAAGTATTAGAATAATGATATAAGTAATAATTTCAACCGTTTGCCATATTTTAAAACTACTATGATTTAGCAGACACTGCCTTCATATAGTTATATTCGCCTTTAACTGGTAAAATAAACCACCACATAAAACCGACTCCGACCTGGAACCAACGGAGTCAACTCCCATAGACATTTTAACAAAAAAAGCTGTTCAATAAATCACAAATCTATCTATTTTTATCGAACACAAACATATTTTGACATACTACTCTTTATTGGTTATCATCCTGAATAATAAAACTAATCAAACTCAATATCCGGCATTGGCTTTATTGTTATTCATCTTATCCGGTCAAATATGAAAGAGAATGTGCCAATGGATCAAGAACGCACAAAACGTAAATTAAGCGGTATCCTCAGCGCCGATGTTGTTGGTTACAGCAGGCTAATGGAAGAAGATGAAGAATACACCATTCAATGTATCGAGGAAAACAAGAAGCTTATAGGCGAAGTAATTGAAGAGTATAAAGGCCGTGTTGTTGATGCCCCGGGGGACAATATCCTTGCCGAATTCAGCAGTGTGGTAAACGCGGTTGAATGCGCGGTTAAAATCCAGGATAAATTACAGACAAAAAACGCCGAATTGCAGGAAAAAAACCGGATGGACTTCCGCATTGGTGTAAACCTGGGAGATGTAATTGACGAAGACGG
>JASFHE010000176.1:0-10609 GCA_050123415.1 Desulfobacteraceae bacterium
CATTACCAGGGGTAATGTGATTTTTCCTAAAAGTGTATCCAATTTCAGCATCAATAAAACACAAGTAAAAGACATGCCCCTTAAGGATGCAGTTGACATCTTTGAAAAGGAGTTTATCAATGATGTTCTAAATAAGGTCAGTGGGAGCAGGAAAGAAGCAGCACGCATCCTGGGAATACACCGAAATACACTTCAAAAGAAATTGACTGAGTAGATGTAAAATTATACATTCCATAGATGAAAAACGACTATATAATTCCACCCTTTCAGAGTCAAGCCGGATACAGCTATGAATGAAAGACCCCTTATCGGTATAACCATGGGAGATCCTTCAGGAATAGGACCTGAAATTATTAATAAACTGTTTCTTGAAGATAATCTGCTAACTTTTTGTAATCCCATTGTAATTGGTGATCCGGCAGTTATATCGGAATATGCTGACAGATCTTTTACTATAAATGAAATCATATCATCTGACGAAGCAAAATTTATATCAGGAACAATGGATGTTTTAAAAATATCAGCGCTTGATAAAAATGACTATATCCCGGGCAAACCGACACTTGCAGGTGGCGTTGCCATGGTGAAATACATTCTCTCTGCTGTAGATATGTGTGTAAAGGGTCAAATTGCTGCCATGGTTACCTGCCCCCTTAACAAGGCGCTCATGAATAAAGCCGGATATAATTATCAGGGCCACACTCAGCTTATTTCCCATCTTACTGATACTGATGACTATGTGATGATGCTGGCAGGAGATAAATTGCGGGTTACACTTGTCACGATCCATTGTGCGTTAAGGGATGTACCTCAAATGATCAACCGGGAAAATATCCTGAAGACCATATCAATAACAGCCTCTGCACTGAAAAGAGACTTTGGAATTAAGTGCCCTAGGATTGCTGTAGCCGCATTGAATCCCCACGCAGGTGAAGAGGGTCTTTTTGGAAACGAAGAAGAACTGATAATCCGCCCGGCAGTGGAAACGGCCATTATTAAGGGTTATGATGTAACCGGCCCTCTTCCGGCTGATACACTCTACCCCAAGGCTGTTTCAGGCAGATTTGATGCTGTTGTAAACATGTACCATGATCAGGGTCTTATTCCTTTAAAACTGCTGCATTTTTCAGATGGCGTCAATGTTACCCTGGGCCTTCCCATTATCAGGACCTCTGTTGATCACGGGACAGCCTATGATATTGCAGGTAAAAATATTGCCGACCATAGCAGTCTCAGGGCAGCAGTAATAATGGCTGCCGAAATGGCAAAAAACAGGCTGAAATATTCGGAACAATAGTATGACCGCAAGTGAAATAAAAGTCAGGGGCGCCAGGGTACACAACCTGAAGAATATTAATGTTGATATTCCAAGAAACCGGATGGTCGTAATTACCGGACTTTCCGGATCAGGTAAATCTTCACTTGCCTTTGACACCATCTACGCAGAAGGTCAGAGAAGGTACGTAGAATCACTTTCGGCCTATGCCAGGCAATTCCTTGAACAGATGGATAAGCCTGATGTGGATTATATAGACGGACTTTCACCGGCCATTGCAATCGAGCAGATGGCATCCAGCCGGAACCCCCGGTCTACTCTCGCTACCATTACCGAGATATATGATCATCTCAGGCTGCTGTATGCAAGGATTGGTCATCCGCATTGCCCAAAATGCGGAACAGAGATATCTGCCCAGACAACCCAGCAGATTGTAGATAAAATAATGGAACTTGAGCAGGACACAAAGATCCAGATACTTGCCCCCCTTATTGAAGGCAGGAAAGGCGAATTCCAGCAGCTTTTCAACAAACTCAGGAAAGATGGTTTTACCCGCGTAAAGATTGACGATGATATAAAACTGCTGGACGAAGAAATAAGGCCGGATAAAAACCGGAAACACAATATAAGCGTTATTATAGACAGGCTTATTATTAACAGTGATATAAAAAATCGACTGACTGATTCAATGGAACTTGCCCTGAATATGGCAAATGGTCTGGCGATTATTGATGTTATTGATTCGGGTGAAATCTTTTTCAGTAAAAATGCTGCATGCAGAAAATGCAGTATCAGTATTCCTGACCTGACCCCTCAGATGTTCTCATTCAATAATCCCCACGGGGCATGCCCGGAATGCAGCGGACTTGGAAAGAAGAGATATTTTGATCCGGATCTTATAGTGCCCCACCCCGGACTTTCTCTTAAGGAAGGCGCCATTGCACCCTGGTCAAAAAGAAACTCGATGTACTTCCAGCAGATGCTTGACGCAATATGCAAACATTATGATATCGATATATATCAATCATTCGAAAGCATAGATAATGAGAAAAAAAACATTCTCATGCACGGATCAGGGAATGATGAGATCAAATTCTATTTTGAAAAGGATGAAAGACGATATTTTTATGACAGACCGTTTGAGGGAGTGATTCCATCCCTTGAAAGAAGATATAATGAGACAGACTCTTACCAGACAAGGGAAGAAATCGAAAAATATATGAGCGTGATGGACTGCCCCGGATGTAATGGTTCCCGTGTGAATGAATTCAGCAGGGCGGTAAAAATCGGCGGTTTTTCAATTCATGAACTAACGGCATTCTCAATTAAAAAAGCCAATGATTTCTTTGATAAACTGGAACTGAATTCAAAGGAAGAAAAAATCTCGAAAAGAGTCATCAAGGAACTCAAAGACAGGATAGGATTTTTAAATAATGTGGGATTGTCCTATCTCACCCTTGACCGTCCGTCATCCACTCTGTCAGGAGGAGAAAGCCAGAGGATAAGGCTTGCGACCCAGATAAGCTCCGGGCTTGCCGGAGTCCTCTATGTACTTGATGAACCAAGCATTGGTCTTCACCAGAAGGATAACAATCTGCTCCTTGAAAATCTCACCAGATTGAAGGAGCTTGGGAATACGGTACTTATTGTTGAACATGATGCCGAGACCATAGAAAAAGCGGATTATGTTATAGACATGGGTCCCGGTGCAGGAATAAACGGCGGAGAGGTGGTCTTTTGCGGTACACCCGAAGAACTTTTAAAAGCAAATGACTCGCTCACAGGAAAATACCTTTCGGGAAGATTAAAAATACCTGTACCTGACAAAAGAAGAAACGGAAACGGAGACAGGCTTCTGATCCGCGGAGCCGAGCAGAATAACCTTAAAAATATTGATATAGAATTCCCTCTGGGCACATTTATCTGCGTTACAGGGGTTTCAGGCTCAGGAAAAAGCAGTCTTATTAACGAAACACTCTACCCTGCCCTTGCACAGAAACTATACAGATCAAAAAAGACGCTTGGAAAAGTTAATGAGATCAAAGGCATACAGTATATAGATAAAGTAATAAGTATAGATCAGACTCCCATTGGCAGGACGCCCCGATCAAATCCTGCAACATACACAGGGATATTTGCCTACATAAGAGATCTTTTTGCAATGCTGCCTGAATCCAAAATGAGAGGCTACAAGCCGGGCAGGTTCAGCTTTAATGTAAAAGGCGGCAGATGTGAGGCATGCAATGGTGACGGGCTGATAAAAATCGAGATGCATTTTCTGCCCGATGTCCATGTATTGTGCGAATCATGCAAGGGAAGCCGGTTCAACAGGGACACACTTGAAATTAAATACAGGGGTATGAACATTGCCGAAGTACTGGACATGACCATAAATCAAAGCTTTAAGTTTTTTGAAAATATTCCTAATATCAAAAATAAACTTAAAACACTTATGGATGTAGGACTGGGTTATGTAAAACTGGGGCAATCCGCCACCACTCTTTCCGGAGGTGAAGCACAAAGGATAAAACTCTCCAGGGAATTAAGTAAGAGGAGCACGGGAAGAACACTCTATCTGCTTGATGAGCCTACAACCGGACTTCATTTTGAGGATATTAAAAAGCTGGTCGAAGTCCTCAGATACCTGGTATCCCTGGACAACACAGTAATTGTGATTGAACACAACCTTGATGTCATTAAAACGGCTGACTATATAATAGACCTTGGTCCTGAGGGCGGCGATAAGGGAGGGAATATTGTGGCAAAAGGGACCCCTGAGGAAATTGTGAATGCGGAAGAGTCCTGCACTGCTGTTTATCTGAAAAAAGTTCTCCATGCCTGATTGATAATTTTTATTAAAAATGATAAACATCCTCGCTTAATTCAAGAATAACAGTATCGGAGTTAACTATATGAAAAAACTGATTACATCCGCCCTGCCATATGTTAATAACCTGCCTCACCTGGGCACTATTATAGGCTGTGTCCTTTCAGCGGATGCATATGCAAGATTTTGTCGCCTTAAGGGGTATGAAACGCTTTATGTATGTGGTACTGATGAGTATGGAACAGCCACAGAGACAAAAGCAAGGGAGGAAGGGCTTACTCCCCGTGAAATATGCGATAAATATCATGCTCTCCATAAAGAGGTCTATGAACACTTTAATATTTCATTTGATATCTTCGGAAGGACCTCCACTGATAAACAGACCGAAATAGCCCAGGGAATATTCAAAGACCTTGAATCAGCAGGTTTTATATCTGAGGAAACCACAAGCAGAACCTTTTGCGAACAAGATAATATATTCCTTGCAGACAGGTTTGTTGAAGGCATATGCCCCCACTGCGGTGATGAAGGAGCCCGTGGTGACCAGTGCGATAACTGTGGAAAGCTTCTTGAACCGGAAAACCTTAAGAATCCCCGATGTAAGATATGCGGATCAGTACCGACATTAAAGGAAACATCACATTTATACCTTAAACTGGATAAACTGCAGGATAAATTAAAGAAATGGGCTGACAATGCTTCAAAGAAAGGCCACTGGACCAATAACGCCATCCAGACAACCAATTCATGGTTTGAAAAAGGGCTTCAGCCAAGACCGATTACAAGAGATTTAAAATGGGGAATACCGGTACCCAGACCAGGCTATGAAAACAAGGTATTTTATGTGTGGTTTGATGCACCCATAGGCTATATATCAATCACTGCAAACGAGCGGAATGACTGGAAAGAATGGTGGCAGAATCCTGAAAAGGTCAGACTTTACCAGTTTATGGCAAAGGATAATATTCCATTCCATACAGTAATATTCCCTGCTTCACTTATAGGAACAGGGAAAAACTGGACGCTTTTACATCATATAAATGCAATCGAATACCTGAATTATGAAAATACCAAGTTTTCAAAATCCAGAAATATCGGGGTATTTGGAGACGATGTAAAGGATACCGGGATACATATCGACCTTTGGAGATTCTACCTGCTCGCCAATCGACCTGAAAGAAATGACAGCCAGTTTGTATGGGATGATTTTATTGAAAAGGTCAATTCCGAGTTTACAGACAACATCGGAAACATGGTCAACCGCACCCTAGTATACTTAAAGAAAAACTTTAATGGAGAGATCAGGGACCTTGATCTACCTGAATCTCACAGGATCTTTATTGAAGAATGTAAAAAAGAACTGGAACAGGTTACAGAGGCATTTGAGGCAGTAAAAATACGCGATGCCATCAGGACGATCCTTGCCATAGGAAACCGTGGCAATAAATTTTTTCAGGATATGCAGCCATGGGAGCGTATCAAGACCGAACCTGACCATGCGCATGCTACAGTTTCACTTCTTACCTATCTGGTCAAGAGTGTGGCGATCGCACTGAGCCCTTTTATGCCCGAAACCTCCAATGAGATACTGGAGATAATGAACATCAGTGAATGTACATGGGAAGATATCGGCAAATTCAGCGGAATGGATGGACACAAAATAAATCAGCCTTCAATACTCCATAAAAAACTCGATTTAAAACTCGCGGAAAAGTTCAGAAAACAGTTCAGCGGGAAACAGTCGGATTTCGGAAGGGTCCAGCTCAAGGTCGGCAGGATCAAAGAAGTAAAAAAACACCCCAATGCTGACCAGCTTTACTGGCTTTCTGTTAATCTCGGAGAGGATGAACCAAGAAGTGTTGTTGCCGGACTGGTGAAAAGATACTCCCCGGAAGAACTTGCAGATCGTAATGTAATTCTCCTGGCAAACCTCAAGCCCACAAAGATAAGGGATATCAAGTCTCAGGGTATGATCCTGGTATGCAAACACAGAAACAAAATGGAACTTCTGGATGGAAGCCCGTTTGAACCCGGGCAGATCGTAAGTGTAGACAAACAGAAACCGGATCACAGCGAACTGACAATTGAAGAGTTTGGAGAGATAGACCTCCTGGTAAAAGACGGTCAATTGATGTCAGGAGAGCAAAAATGCCATATAGGAGGCAAACCGGTTGAAACTCACCAGCTCAAAACCGGCAAAGTATGCTGAAACAATAGGAAAACGAAAATTTGTCAGGCTTTCTTCATCCAGACAGCATGAATACCTTGCCTTTCTTGCCCGGGAAACCCTCAAAACCGGGGACGTCCCCGGATTTTTAAAAAGATATAATGAGATGCAGTCCTGGATTGATCTCGATCGATATAATCCTCCGGATTACCTTACCGGAGAAGAAGCATTACATGAGTATTTCCTGTTCCATAACAGCTTTACCGGTAATCCTCAAAATGGTTTAGGAGACGAATCTCAAGTCCCGGATAAAGAAGCTGTTGCCTGGAAACCCGGATTTGATGTAACAATAGTCCTTGATCAGGTAAGAAGCCCCTATAATGTTGGATCTGTATTGCGCCTGATTGATAATTTCGGTTTCAGGAGGCTTGTTCACAACTCGGATTGGCTGCGCCTTGATCATCCGCAACTCTGTAAATCGGCCAGAGGGTGCCAGAAATGGATTCCTGTTGAGCTGAAACTGGACCTTGTCCATTGGCTAAACAATGAAAAACTCCCTGTTATCGGGCTTGAAACATCACCCGAAGCTGTGGATATCGATAAATGGCAACCTGAAAAGGCCTGCGTGCTTCTCCTTGGGAACGAAGCCTATGGAATTGCTGACGAACTGCGGAATAGCTGTACAACTCTTGTAAAAATACCCATGTTTGGATTTAAAAAATCAATGAACCTTCATCATGCCCTTGCAATTACAGGCCATAAAATAACTGCTTCAGCCAGTTGACAGGCACATCCAATTTTTAATAATTGCCAAAAGTGTATCTACAAGACGTTTTAATACAATTAATTAACCGCAGACTTACGCAGACGGTCGCAGACATGAAAAAGACTAAAACTTATGAGCCCGGACGATCCGCCGTCGTTAATAACTATGTCGTGACAGGCCTGTCCGGCCTCAAGGTACCATTACTTTTCGTAAAAAGGTCTGATACGCCGTCATGCCCGTGCAGACGGGCATCCATTTGTTTTGTCTTATAAATCGAAAGTGGATTTAAACAACGTTATCTTTTCACGGAACAAGCCTGTCCCGCCATCTTGTCGCGGCGTCTTGTCTGTGCATAGCTTCAGCGAAAACCGAAGATTATCGAAGTCGGAAGCTTTATACGAAGGCGGATCGTTCCGTGAAAAAATAATTAAAACAGCCTGCCGCGGCGTAGCCTCTGGCGAAGACGGGTCTGCGGTTAAATAGGTTTTAAGCTTTTATCCAGCATCCAGAATCGAGTGTCAAGGATCAAGTCTTTAAAAAACTGACTTGATTTTTTATCCATAGTAATTTAAATATTTCATAATATATCAAGTTTTACTTTTTTAAATAGTTGTTAAAAGTGTATTTACGCCTTTCCTTTCAGAATCACCACTATTCTAATATGTGCAAGGCGATTTAATGTAACCATAGTCTTTATAACTTTTTTTAAGCGTCCTTAAATTATACTTACATGCATTTGAATATGTTCCTGTTATTTATAAATTCGGAAATTGAAGAGGATAGATAGAGATCAGAACTCAGGGTTCGGGGACCAGGACGCAAAAATTTGTATATAGTAGGCACATCAAACCTGACTTCTGATTATCTTTCTTATTTCATTTAACCGCAGACTTACGCAGATGATCGCAGACAAGAAAAGACTAAAAACTTTGAGCCCGGATGACCTGTCCGGCCTCAAGGTGTTATTACTTAGCAAGATAATAGAGTTTTAAATAACATTACCTTTTCCCGAAACAGACCTGTCCCGCCATAGTAGCTTTATTCGGCTGCGGATCGTTGTTTCGTGAAAAATGAATATTATACGTCTGAGACTGCGTGCCACGGCGTAGCTTTAAGGCGGAGACGGGTCTGCGTGAGTCTGCAGTTAAATAAAATTTAAGGAGTTAAAAATGAGAAAACCAAAACTATTAACATTGTTAGTAACAACCATTGCATTAATTTTCATTGTGTCAGGTTTTGCCTTTGCTGATGATGTTTCTGCTGATGATTGGATGACAAATAGTGGAAATACTTATGTAACAAGTGGGAATGTAGGTATAGGAATGGAGACTCCAGGAACAAATCTGGATATATACAATTCACAAGATACATCAGGTCTAGCCTCTGTCCTTCGATTAGAGTCTTATACAAATACATCTAATGAAGGACCAGGTCTTGATTTTGTTTCTCGTTGGATTGGTGCATATCCCAATTGGGTAGTTGGACGGATAGGCTCAATCTACGATACTAGCGGTGGCAGTAACAGAGGAGCTTTAGTATTTTATACTAATAATGATAATAATGCGAACGAGGGAATATCTGGCACTTCTGAGAAGATGAGAATACTCGGTAATGGAAATGTAGGTATTGGCACAACAAATCCAGGCAGTTACAAACTCGCTGTTGAAGGAAAAATAGGTGCAAGAGAAGTTGTTGTTACTGAAGCATCCTGGGCTGATCATGTGTTTGAAGAAAGTTATAACCTCCCATCATTAAATAATGTTGAATCATACATTAAAGAAAACAAGCATCTGCCTGATATCCCTTCAGCTAAAGAGGTTGAGGAAGAAGGATTATCTATTGCTGAGATGATGAAGAAACAGATGCAAAAGATTGAGGAATTGATGTTGTATGTTATTCAGTTACAGAAAAAGAACAATGAGCTTGAAGCAAGATTAGCAGTAGTTGAGAAAGATAAGTAGCTTGCTTGATCCTGGTTACTGGATTCTTGATACTGGATAACAAAAGCTAAAAAGTAAACATCCGGTGACCAGAAACCAGTTTCCAGCGTCCAGAATGTAACCAGAAACTAGTATCCAGTATCTTGAGACCAGAAAAAAAAGGAGAAAGTACCATGAAAAAATCAAATCTGTTCGCAATAATAATCACAGCCATCATATCGCCATTAATTGTATCAGGTTTTGCCTTTGCGGATGATACTTGGCATGGACTAGATACGACGGTGATACCTGGAGAATTGGTGAAGTTGGCATAGGGACAGATAACCCTGATACGAAACTACATATAAAACAAACTTCTACAGCAGATATAGCACGATTTGAAAATGCAGGAAACTCGCCACTTGGTGGATTTGTTTATTTCTATGATACAGACAATTCAGGCGTAAGAGGCTTTTTAGGATATGGTCCAACATTATTCACAGGTTTGGGACTATCAGATTTCGGAATACGATCTCAGGGCGGGATAGCTTTGGGTTATGCTGGTGGAACTAATATGTATATAGATACATCAGGAAATGTTGGGATTGGCACAACAAGTCCACAAAGTAAATTGCATGTCTATGGCCCAGGGACTAAAGGTGAAGTAATAGAAACTTCTTCCAACACTTCATATTCATATATAAAAATGGCATCAATTAATAATAATGGCTACTTATATAGCTTCTCTGAAAGTTATTCTTCATCAGGCAGATATCATGCTGCTTCCGTTTTATTAGATTCCTCTGGTACGGGTGGATTAGGACTTGCCGCCTATAACGCAGCAGGGATTATCCGCTTTTATACTAATGGCATTAATGAAAGAATGCGGATTGATTCATCAGGAAATGTTGGAATTGGAACCACAAACCCAGGAAGCTATAAGCTTGCAGTTGAAGGTAAAATAGGTGCAAGAGAGGTAGTTGTCACTCAGGCAGCATGGGCTGATCATGTATTTAATGATAACTACACCCTCCCCTCCCTTGAAAAAGTCGAGTCATATATAAAAGAAAATAAACATCTCCCAGATATTCCTTCAGCTAAAGAGGTTGAGGAAGAAGGATTATCTATGGCTGATATGATGAAAAAGCAGATGCAGAAGATTGAGGAGCTTACATTATATGTGATTGATCAAAACAAGAAATTGGAAACAGTTATAAATGAAAATGAACAATTAAAGTCGAGAATGGCGGAATTGGAGTCAGAAAGAAAAAATTAAAGACAGTTAATTAACCGCAGACGCACGCAGATGGACACAGACTTTGAGACCGGGCGACCTGCCCGAACTCAAGGTATTCATCGCTTCGCGAAAGAAGCTTTTTCTGATGTCTGATATCTGATTCCTGCCATCTAGATTCTTTTGCGGTTAAATAAAAAAAGGGAGAATTGACAATGAAAAGAATAAATCTGTACGCATTCCTAATCTCAATCATTATATCTTTTTTTCTTATTACAGGATCAGCATTTGCTGGTGATAACATTTTTCCAACTAATGGCAATGTGGGTATTGGAACGACTAGCCCGGATGCATTATTAGAAATAAATGGAGCAAACGATTATAAGATTCGCTTAAACGAAGGAATTTATCATACAGATT
>JASFHE010000177.1:0-10578 GCA_050123415.1 Desulfobacteraceae bacterium
CCAGCCGATAGCTTCCCAGAATTTTAATCCTTCAAGATTGCTGTTAAATAAAAGAATATGACATTTTAATATACCTTCTCCCCTTAGTTTTTTCAGGCAGGTATTCACCAGGAGTTTTCCGATCCCCTGCCTGCGGTAATCCGGGGAGACTGCCAGGTGATGTATATATCCCCGTCTTCCATCATGGCCTGCAAGGACTACTCCGGTCAGTTCATTACCCCGTTCTGCTATCAGACTCATACCGGGATTCCTGTTCAGATAAAGCTGTATATTTTCACTTGAATCCGAATCACTCAAACCTACACCTTCACCGCACAGCTTCCATAAATGAAGGACCCGGTCATAGGATTCTATTGTGAAATTTGATATATTGATTTCCATATTGTTAATTGATGTCTATCAGCTTTTTTCAAATGGAAGTACGAATTTCAATGATCTCGTTTTCTATGTCCATGGCATACAAAAAATTATTTGGATCTTCGCCTTTATTAAAAGGTCTGAGATATTATTGGAAATGACTCAAATTAAGTCAACCGGTAAAGCATGCAGCGGGTAAAAGATCCTGTATCCTTTTTTCTTAATTATAATCGTTATTTAATTAAAGTTTATTCCCATATTTTCCGATACTTATACAGTATGGATTAGCACTCGTCCAATCTGGGTAGTCCTGATCCTGAACTGACTAAGTATATTTTAAAAAATGTACATAAAAGTGTTCACTATTTAATTTTCTATTCACTTTTTTAAGCGCTAAATCCATAAAAATCAGGATGTTATTTATGGCCCTTTAAATCCTGTATCGTAACAGATTGAATTAATTAGGTAATTAAAATATATCATAGTCGGATGAAAAAAGATATGAAATGGCATGTTTTTTGAAATAAATACAATTGGTTAAAAGATTTTTTATTTTTTTATGCGCGAGCCGGAAATATTCATTAAAGGAGTCCAGGAAATGTTTCGATTAAGAAAAGTAAAAGGTCGAAAAGATGTCAAACGGGAAATCAGTTTGTTAAAGGAACAATTCAAGGCTGTTGAACTCCAACCATGTTATGGAGACGCTGATTTAAGACAGAAGGAAAATGATCTCTCCAGACTCTGGGAAGAAATATACAGCCTTGAGAAAGAAATAAATCATTTCGCGTTTCCGGTATTGCAGGCCCTTAGATAGGGACAACATTAAAGCCAAAATTAGGTGTGATTCCAGCGCATTCCCTGCCTATCTGCCTGTCTTTATAATGTACTGAAACTCAGGAAAACACCAGTACTCCAACCATTTCCTTGCCTTGACAACCTTTTCTCCGATGCTTAGATATTAACCAAAGTGTGTTTTATATTCGTTAATTGTAGTATAATGTTTAACAGACTCTGTTTAATAAGAATTACCCGGATAATTAAACAGATAAATATAGATCGGAGGATAATGCTATGAGTGATTCTTCCAAGATGAGTAATGACGAGATAGCTGAGATTATAGATGATATACCGGAAGAACTTCCTATTCTTCCATTGAGAAATATGATCGTTTTCCCATACACGATCATGCACCTGCCAATCGGTGTTCCCAGGTCCGAACGCCTTATAAAAGATGCCATAAAGGGCAACAGGCTGATCGGTCTGATTACATCAAAAAAACCCGAGATTGAAGAACCTCATCCGGGGCAGCTTTATGAGGTAGGAACAATAGCCTCAATAACCAGGGTTTTTCAGTCGCCGGATAATTCCCTTAATGTAATTGTTCAGGGAGTGCAAAGGTTCAGGGTGGAAAGCTGGACAGATACCGCTCCTTATCTGACTGCGAAAATAATTGAAGCCCCTGATTATTATGATGAGGGTGTAGAGTTTGAGGCAATGGTCCACAGCCTGAGGGATCTTGCAAAAGAAGTTGTAAAGATGTCCCCGAGTTTCCCGGAAAACGCATCGCATTTTATAGATCAGATTGAAGACCCAAGGTATCTGACATATATGACCGCGGCCAATCACGGACTTGGTCTCGAAGAATCCCAGGCCCTTCTGGAAGCCAATGATCTAAGGGATAAGATAAAGGTCCTGATTTCTCATCTGACCCATCAGAGAGAAATATTGATGCTGGACAATAAAATTAAGAGTGAGGCCAAGGAAACACTGGATAAGGCCCATAAGGAATATTTTTTAAGACAGCAGCTCAAGGCGATTCAAAAGGAACTCGGTGAGTCCGAGGACGGTCAGGCAGAATCGGAAGTGGTAGAATATGAACGAAAGCTCAAGGAAGCAAACCTGCCTGAAGAGGCTGAAAAAGAAGCAAGAAGGGAATTAAAACGCCTTTCCGGCATGTCTCCGCATTCGGCAGAACATCCGGTGATAAAGACATATCTTGACTGGATTGTGGATCTGCCCTGGAGCAAACTCAGTGAAGACCAGCTTGATATTGAGCATGCGAGAACAATCCTTGATGAAGACCATTATGACCTTCAGGATGTAAAGGACAGGCTGATTGAATACCTTGCCGTACGTAAACTTGTTCGTGACAGGGGACTCGAATCAGAGCCCGGCACAGAAGAAAAGTCGGGGGAGGCCCAGGGGGCAATACTCTGTTTTGCAGGCCCCCCAGGGGTTGGTAAGACCAGCCTTGGAAAGAGCATAGCAAGGGCCCTTGGCCGAAAATTTACCAGGATGAGCCTCGGCGGTATGAGGGATGAGGCGGAGATACGCGGTCATAGAAGAACGTACATAGGTGCAATGCCAGGAAGGATCATACAGGCAATAAAAAGGGCAGGTACAAGGAACCCTATCTTCATGCTGGATGAAATCGACAAGATAGGTTCGGACTGGAGGGGAGATCCCAGCAGCGCCCTGCTGGAAGTCCTTGATCCCGCGCAGAACCATGCATTCAGGGACCATTACCTGGATGTGGACTTTGATTTAAGTGATGTTATCTTTATCACTACCGCGAATCAGCTTGATACAATTCCTGCGCCCCTGAGAGACAGGATGGAGATAATTCAGCTAGAAGGATACACCGAGCATGAAAAGGTAAAGATTGCCCAGGGGTATCTGGTGCCTCGTCAGATAAAGGCAAATGGTGTACGCAGTGATGAGGTTGATATAAATGAAGATGCCCTGAGAAAGATAATTCAGGATTATACACGGGAAGCCGGCGTACGAAATCTTGAGAGACAGATTGGTTCGGTATGCAGGAAGGTAGCAGTCAAAATTGCCGCAAATGAGATAGAGAATGTTGAGGTTACTCCTGAGCTTGTAAGGGAGTATCTTAAAAAAGAGAAGTATGAATCCGAGATGTCGGAATCAATCGAGATTCCCGGTATAGCTACCGGTCTTGCGGTAACCGCGACAGGCGGTGATATCCTGTTTATAGAAGCAACCCGGATGAAGGGAGGCGGCCACCTGAGCCTGACAGGGCAGCTTGGTGATGTCATGAAAGAAAGCGCCGAAATAGCCTTCAGCTATGTGAAGGCCAAGACTCAGGAGTGGGACCTGCCAAAGGATATTGCCAAAAAAGAGGATTTTCATATCCATGTGCCTGCAGGCGCTATCCCCAAGGACGGGCCCTCGGCGGGAATCGCCATGGTAATGGCAATGACAAGCCTGTTTACAGGAAGACCGGTTAAAAGCAAAATCGGCATGACAGGTGAGGTAACCCTTAGAGGACGTGTACTTCCTGTGGGTGGAATAAAGATGAAGGTCCTTGCAGCTCATCGCGCAGGCTTAAAGACTGTAATACTTCCAAAGCGAAATGAAGCGGACCTGGATGAGCTTCCTGAAGAAGTGAAGAATGATATTGACTTCATTCTGGTCGAGAGAATAGAAGAGGCCCTTAATGCGGCAATAAAGCCTTCCGGAAAAACAGGCAAACCTGCAATGGACATGTTTTATGACAGCCACAGGCCGCCATCACCAGTAACAACTGTTTAGATGTGTAACAATAATCATTATAAAAAACGCCCTTGAATAAGGGCGTTTTTTATTACTCTGTCTTTACCTCCACACCGCATTTTTCACACCGGTATGTATCAGTATCGGTGTCTTTTTGTTCTACTGTTTCAAAATCCCTTCTTTTTATCCTGTCGGTTTCCCAGCACTCCGGGCAGAAGTCTGTTTCCAGTTCATCCTCGTTTATAGTCAGGTGACAATGGGTGCACCTTAATTTGTTTTTATCCTGTTTTATGAGAACAAGGTTCTGATGCCTGCATGTATCCATTATTTATGATATTCCGTCGATATGAATATTTACTTGCCTGGACGGAAGATTACAGGATTGTCACCATCTATGTCAATGCCCCTGCACGCCTAACAGACTATAGGCTATAATGCTTCAGTCTCCTTTTACAATCCTGTTGCCCAACCAATGATTTTCTGCTAAAAACAAATCATTCAAAAATTTAAGCAATCCCAATCAGTTTAACATTTTAAATATACTTAAAAAATCGTCTATATAAAACTGAATTACGACTGGAACAGGATCTGATTATTTTTGCCTTTTATCATTTATTCTATTTGCAAAGCGCTCTTTAACAGGGAGAATCCCAATAATGGATAATCGTTTTTTTGAACAACCTGTTATCAATTCACCATATGAATACCCTTCGCAACACTGGGAACTTGATGAACACGGCCAGCCGACTCAAAAGATTATAGAAAATCGACGCAGGGCCGAATTTATTACCCCTATCCCCAAACCTAAAAAACGAAAAACAGACAAGCAGCAGAGCTTTGTCTTCGATGAGGGAAAGGGATTATCTACCTCTGAACAGCAATATGATCCGACATCAATAATAAATGATCTCCGATCACATATTGATGAATGGCGAGTTCTTTCTGACCCCAAACAGTGGAGGGTAACACCTGAGACTGAAAAACTTCTTAAACACTGGAGGCATCACAGGTTCAGCAATATTCGACCATTTTTTTGCCAGGTCGAGGCTGTTGAAACCGCTATCTGGCTGACTGAGGTTGCTCCATCAATGGGGAAAACCGGCACAAGATTTATTGAGCACCTTAAAAATGCAAACAGGGATTCAAATTCAGACCTGATGCGTCTTGCCTTAAAACTCGCCACAGGCGCGGGTAAAACAACTGTAATGGCCATGCTTATTGTATGGCAGACTGTCAATGCAGTCAGAAGACCGAACAGTAAGAAATTCAGTAAAGGATTTTTAGTTGTAACACCCGGCCTGACAATCCGCGACAGGCTCCGTGTTTTATTACCCAATGACCCGGACAGCTATTATCAAAGCCGTGAACTGATCCCTTCCGATATGCTTTCCGAACTTGGCAAGGCTAAAATCGTCATTACCAATTACCATGCATTTAAACTCAGGGAGCGTATAGAATTATCAAAAGGAGGCCGTTCACTGCTTAAGGGGAGAGGGCCTGAATTGAACACCCTTGAGACCGAAGGCCAGATGCTTCAAAGGGTAATGCCGGATCTTATGGGTATGAAAAATATAATAGTGTTTGATGATGAAGGTCATCATTGTTACAGGGAAAAAGCAGGCGAAGATGATGAACCGAAACTCAAGGGCGATGATAGAAAAGAGGCTGAAAAGAATAATGAGGCGGCCAGGTTGTGGATATCAGGTTTAGAAGCAGTAAACAGAAAATTATCTGTTTCAAGAGCAATTGATCTTTCCGCTACTCCATTTTTCTTAAGAGGTTCCGGATACGCGGAAGGGACTCTTTTTCCATGGACAATGAGCGATTTTTCTCTAATGGATGCAATCGAATGCGGGATCGTAAAGCTTCCAAGGGTCCCTGTAGCTGATAATATTGCCGGTGAAGAAATGCCCAAGTTTCGTAACCTGTGGGAACATATCAGGCCGCGAATGCCTAAAAATCGCAGAGGAAAATCAAAATATCTTGATCCTTTAAGTATTCCTCCTGAATTGCAGACAGCACTTTTTGCTCTATACAGCCACTATGAAAAAACCTATAAACTATGGCAGGAAAGTGGTGTACGTGTCCCGCCCTGTTTTATAATCGTCTGCAACAACACATCAACATCAAAACTGGTTTATGACTTTGTATCAGGTTCTTACAGAGAAAAGGATGATGGAAGTTTATCATTTGAGAACGGAAGGCTGCCTCTCTTTAGAAACTTTGATGAGAATAGTGAACAGCTTGCCAGGCCTCATACCATATTAATTGACAGTGTCCAGCTTGAATCGGGAGATGCCCTGGATAAAGGCTTCAGGGATATGGCATCAGATGAAATAGAACGCTTCAGACGTGAAATCATCGAAAGAACCGGTGACAGGCAACAGGCTGAAAAACTGACAGATCAGGATCTCTTAAGAGAGGTTATGAATACAGTTGGCAAGGAAGACAGGCTTGGAGAGTCAGTCAGGTGTGTGGTTTCTGTATCAATGCTTACCGAAGGCTGGGATGCGAATACAGTCTCCCATGTTTTAGGTGTAAGGGCCTTCGGGACTCAGCTTTTATGCGAGCAGGTAATTGGTCGTGCCCTCAGGCGGCAATCCTACGACCTCAATGAGGATGGCCTCTTTAATGTTGAATATGCAGATGTGCTTGGCATCCCATTCGATTTTACAGCAAAACCGGTTGTTGCTCCTCCTCAGCCTCCGAGGGAAACCATTCAGGTAAAAGCCATTAAACCTGACAGAAACAACCTTGAAATAAAATTCCCCAGGGTCAGCGGCTACAGGGTTGAGCTGCCTCATGAAAAACTTACTGCTGAATTCAATGATGATTCCACACTTGAACTTACACCCGATCTTGTAGGTCCTTCCGAAACACAAAATGCAGGTATAATTGGTGAAACTGTTGACCTGAGCCTTGATCATCTGAAAAGTGTCCGGCAGGCAACAGTCATGTTCAACCTGACAAAATACCTTATTGAGAGAAAGTGGCGTGATCCGGGTGAAGACCCAAAGCTTCATCTGTTCGGGCAACTAAAGAGAATAACAAAGGAATGGCTTGATAATTATCTTGTATGCAAAGGCGGCACATTCCCGGCTCAGCTGCTTTA
Organism: Desulfobacteraceae bacterium; assembly: GCA_050123415.1. GTDB lineage: Bacteria > Desulfobacterota > DSM-4660 > Desulfatiglandales > HGW-15 > JAAZBV01. The sequence continues at coordinate 6,986 of JASFHE010000177.1, forward strand.
TCAGGATCTTGCTGATCTGGCCTGTGAAAAGATAACTGCCGGTATTACAAAATCCCTTGAGGGTGAAAGCCCTGTAAAGGCGGTTCTTGATCCCTATAATCCGACCGGATCGACAATACATGTTAATTTTACCACATCAAAGAAAAGCAGATGGGAAACAGATCCCCGCAAATGTCATATCAACTGGGTGATTCTGGACAGCGACTGGGAGGCTGAATTTTGCAGGGTAGCAGAGACACATCCAAAGGTATTGGCCTACGTGAAAAATTATGGTCTGAGCTTTGAAGTCCCATATTTATATCTTTCAAGGACAAAAAAATACCTGCCTGATTTTATAGTTCTGATAGATGATGGGAAGGCCGATCCACTTAATCTCGTTGTAGAGATTAAAGGATTCAGAGGCGAAGACGCCAAAGAGAAAAAGCAGGCAATGGACACATACTGGATTCCTGGAGTAAATAATAACGGAAGTTTCGGACGCTGGGCATTTGTAGAATTCACTGAGATGTTCAGCATTAAAGATGAGTTTAGCAAGATGATTGAAGATACAATAAAAAAAGGAAATAAATAACCGGATGCCTGCTACTCGTTTTAAAATATTCATAAGCAGTGTTCAAAATGAGTTTGAGCTTACCAGATGTGGTCTTAAGGCTTTTCTCTTAGGAGATGCTTTTTTACGACGTTTTATCTCGGATGTCTTCCTTTTTGAAGAACTTCCTGCAAAGGATCAGCGAGCTGATCAGATATACCTTAAAGAGGTTGAGCGTTGTGATATTTACCTGGGCATATTCGGAAATGAATACGGACATGAATCTGAATCAGGAGTATCTCCTACTGAACAGGAATTCAATCATGCCACAGAAAAGGGTAAAATCAGACTCATTTTTATCTGGGGCATAGATGACAAAAAGCGTCATCCAAAAATGCAGAAGCTTGTAAAAAGAGTAAGTAAAGACCTTGTTCGGAGAAGAGTTGAGAACATCAACTCTTTAACCTCGGAAGTTTATGCCAGCCTGGTTGAATATCTTGATGACATGGGAGCTTTAAAGATCGCTCCCTTTGATGCAACACCGGCAGAAAAAGCCAGCCTGAAGAGCCTGTCAAGAAAGCGCATTGAATGGTTTCTGAAACAGCCAGACAGGAACGAAATTTTCCATTAAAACTGAATACTACTTCAAGAGCGCTCCTTTCACATCTTAACCTGGTTGATGAAAGGCATCCTAAAAATGCTGCAATTCTTCTTTTTGGTTTAAAGCCTCAAAGTTTTTTTCGTCCTGCCGAAATAAAGTGTATGCACTGCCATAGCACGGAATACCAGAGACCTTTTGCGTCAATGCAAATTTATGAAGGGGGCCTGTTTGAACAGGCGGACCAGGCAAAGGATTTTGTTCTCTCAAAAATAAACCGGGCTATAGGAACGCGTGGTCAAAGTAATATCTCACCTGCAACCTATGAACTTCCACCGGATGCAGTAGGCGAAGCGATTATCAATGCCATAGCTCACAGGGATTATTACAGCAATGCATCTGTTGAGGTTCGTCTTTTTTCTGACCGTCTTGAGGTATGGAATCCGGGAAAACTTCCGGGAACAATTACTATCGATGATCTTTTTACTGATCATCCTTCCATACCAAATAATCCGCTTATTGCAGAGTCGCTTTATCTGACGGGATATATAGAAAAGGCCGGATCAGGGACACAGAAGATGATAAAACTCTGTAAGGATGCAGGACTGCCTGAACCGGAATTCAGGCAACAAAGCGGATCATTTGTTTTGACCTTATGGCGTGACTGGCTGACGGATGAGGTTATTAACACACTTAATATAAATGATCGACAAGTCAACGCACTGAAATTACTTAAAATAGAAAGAAAATTAACAACAATGGAGTATCAGAAGTTCGTCGGCTGCTCCCGAAGAACTGCAGCCCGTGATCTTGACGAACTCCTTGGCAAAGGAGTAATTATTCGAAAAGGGGCAGGACGCGGTGCCCATTATATTATTAATCGTGCCATAAACGTGCCAATTGTGCCATAGATGATTATAAGTAACTATGTTAAGCATGTTATTTATTGTGCCATAAACCTGCCAAACCTGCCATGAAAGTAGATATGGCTTTATGATCTCATGTGATTTGAAGTCGCAGATTGCGACCTCAAAAACAGGAAGAGGAAAAGAAACTAAATGGAAAATTATGTAGTTCCCATGCTCCGTGGGAACCTATACTTAAGCGATCTACGTTGTATTTTAAAAGAGATTAAATTTATAGCAAGGTAATAATTCAGGAATACGCTCATGCCGAAAAAAAAGAATTCTAAATCGATAAAATCAGTTGAAACCATCACACATGATGAAGCATCCAGAAAAAATATTCCTACTGCCGAATATCAGTCACTCATGCACAAGGAAGAGGAAAATTCCATAAGAGTTGCCTATGAACGCAGGAACAGGGATCTTGATCCGCAGCTTGTGTGGCGGGGAAAGGATGAGAAGGACTGGTCCGATCTGGTTGTAAACGCCCCACCCCTTTATATACAGGAAAAGGTTCATCCAAAGGTTCTGATTGATGATCTGTTAAAGCAGACAGAAAAACAGGAAAAAGCTGAAAAGCAGCAGCTCGATCTTTTTGGTGATTTTAATGGCCTTCCCAGCGAGGCAGCAAAAACCGAGTTCTACCAGCATGATGCAAACTGGAGCAACCGCATGATCCTTGGGGACGGCCTGCAAGTTATGGCTTCTCTGGCTGAAAGAGAAGGACTAAGGGGAAAGGTCCAGTGCATTTATATTGATCCGCCATACGGCATAAAGTTCAATTCCAATTTTCAGTGGTCTACCACAAGCAGGGATGTGAAGGACGGGAATGTAAGTCATATTACAAGAGAACCTGAGCAGGTAAAGGCATTCCGGGATACATGGAGGGATGGGATTCATTCCTACCTGACTTATCTGAGGGACCGGCTGACTGTGGCACGAGATCTATTGACAGATTCGGGTTCGGTTTTTGTGCAGATTGGTGATGAGAATGTTCATCGGGTTAGGGCGTTGATGGATGAGATTTTTGGTGAGAATAATTTTATATGCCAAATAGCTTTACGAAAAACAAGTGCACAAACAAGTCAGTATCTACCATCTGTTTCTGATTATTTGATTTGGTTTGGAAAATATAAAAATCAAATAAAATATCGTCAATTATTCTACGAAAAAAACCTAAACGATGACCCAAACTATTCATGGATAGAAAATCGAAAAAATTTAGAGAGAGAAAGGTTAGCCGCTAAAAACATTGATGGGATTGCTTTAAAATCATATGATTTTTTTAGACTAGACCAAGTAACATCTCAAACAGGAACAGAATCATCTCGTTTCCTCCATAAATTTAATGGAAAAGAGTTCAAACCTGTAGGTAATCGTGGGTGGTCAACAAATAAAAAAGGACTAGAGGTTTTAGAGAAGGCAAATCGTCTATTCCCCAAGAACCGCGATTAAAGATTAAAAAAAGGAAGTAAGGATTGAAAAACCTCGTTGGATCAGATAGATATGTGTAACGCCCAAGAAACACAAATCAAACCAACGAGGTTAAAAGAGATGATAC
>JASFHE010000178.1:0-10573 GCA_050123415.1 Desulfobacteraceae bacterium
GGTTAAGATACCGACCCTTTGCAAGCATCCTGATCTCGACGCCACGGCGGGCTGCGGGATCTGCATAGTAAAGGTCAAAGGCTCAAACAAGCTTTTAAGGGCATGCTGTACGGAAATAGGCGAAGGTATGGAGGTGACCACCCATGACGCCGAGATCGTCCAGATCAGGAAGACTGTTATTGAGATGATCCTTTCAAACCATCCGAATGACTGCCTGCAATGCGGCAGGAATAATAATTGCGAGCTGCAAAGGCTTGCAGCGGATTTCGGGATAAGGGAGATGCCCTTTCATGAATTTTCAAACGGGTTGAAAAAGGATTTTTCAACAAGGACTATTGTACTTGATCCGTCCAAGTGCATCCTGTGCGGCCGGTGTGTGGATGTCTGCCAGAATATACAGAATGTATGGGCACTTAACTTTGTAGGCCGCGGGATTTCAACCAGGATAGCGCCCGCGGGAGATATAAGGCTTGCCGATTCTCCCTGCGTCAGGTGCGGTCAGTGCTCGGCCCACTGTCCTACAGGAGCGATAGTGGAATACGACCATACCTATGATGTATGGGACGCCCTGCATGACAGCGAAAAATACTGCATCGTCCAGATCGCCCCGGCAGTAAGGGTGGCGATAGGCGAGGCATTCGGTTACGAGCCGGGTGAAATCCTGACAGGAAAGCTTTATTCGGTCCTTAAAAAACTGGGTTTTAAAACGGTTTTTGATACGAATTTCAGCGCCGATGTCACGATAATCGAAGAGGCGAGCGAATTTGTCAGCCGGTTTACCAGGGGGACGGGGGCGCTGCCGCTGATAACTTCCTGCTGCCCCTCCTGGGTGGATTTTATGGAAAAATATCAGCAGGAGATGATAGATAATTTTTCAACATGCAAGTCGCCACAGCAGATGATGGGAGCCCTTACCAAGACATATTTTGCGGAAAAGGAGGGCATTGATCCGGAAAAGATTTACATGGTCTCCATTATGCCGTGTACGGCAAAGAAGTATGAAATTTCAAGGAGCAAGGACATGGCCTCATCGGGTGTCCAGGATACTGACGTGGTGCTCACAACCAGGGAGCTTTCCAGGATGATAAAACAGTCGGGAATTGATTTCAAGAGTCTTCCCGGCGATGACCCGGATCATATAATGGGAGACTACACTGGCGCGGGTACGATCTTTGCCGCTACCGGGGGCGTAATGGAGGCGGCCATAAGGACAGCCTACAGTTACGTGACCGGTGAAAGTCTTGAGGATGTGAATATCGAAGCGGTAAGGGGACTTCAGGGTATTAAGGAAGGCACAATAGATATAAAGGGAACGGAGGTCAGGGTGGCTGTGGCCCACGGGCTCGGTAATGTGGAATATGTCCTGAACAGGGTCAAAGAGGCAAGGGAAAAGGGTGAGGAGCCTCCATACCATTTTATAGAGGTAATGGCCTGCCCCGGGGGTTGCGTGGGAGGCGGAGGCCAGCCCTACGGCGTTACGGACGAGTTAAGGATAAAAAGGGCGTCCGGCAGTTACAGGGACGATATGGAGCATGAAATCAGATGCTCCCACGAAAATCCCATGATCAAAAAACTGTATGACGAATATCTCGGCAGCCCCGGAGGAGAAAAGGCTCATCATCTCCTTCATACTCACTATGAGCCGAGGCCCATATACACAAATTAACCGGTGACCTCTGCGAATAATTTTCAGGTCATCGTTAAAGGGAGCTGCCTTTTTTAAGGCAGCTCCCGAATAAGGGATTTACAGGAAAATGATTTATATAAACGAGACAAAGATCAATGACCTTCTTGATTCGGAAAAGGACCCGGATTATGAAAAATTCGATGCAATACTGAAAAAGGCTAAAGGCCTTAATCGGTTGTCCCTTGCGGAAACGGCCCTCCTGTTAAATACCGAAGATCCCGAGAGGCTGGAAAAGATATATATCACCGCCAGGGAGGTCAAGGAAGAGATATACGGCAAAAGACTGGTTCTTTTCGCTCCCCTCTATGTAAGTAATCTGTGCCGCAACAAATGTCTTTACTGTGCATTCAGGGCTGACAACAATCTACTGAAACGCATTTCACTTTCTGCACCCGAGATACAACGACAGGTGGAATACCTGTTAAAGAGGGGGCATATGCGTATTCTCCTGGTGGCCGGAGAAAGTCAGGTTAAAGGAAAAAAGCCTGTTGAATATTACTGTGAATGTATCAGGGCAATATATGGAGTATCTTCGGGCCCGCATCATATAAAGAGGGTGAATATCAACTGTGCCCCCTTGAATGTTGATGAATTCAGGATGCTCAAGTCAACGGGAATAGGAACCTACCAGGTGTTCCAGGAGACATATCATGAGGAAACATACGGGAAGGTGCATGTCTCGGGGCCGAAGAGCGATCCTGACAACAGGATAGACGCCATTGACAGGGCATTTGAGGCGGGGATCGACGATGTGGGAATAGGTCCCCTTTTCGGGCTCTATGATTACCGGTTTGAGGCGCTTGGGTTACTGATGCATATCGAGCACCTTGAGGAAAAATTCGGCGTAGGGCCCCACACCATATCAATGCCGAGGATAGAGCCCGCACTCGGATCCGACCTGTCGAATAATGTGCCTTACAGGGTCTCGGATGAAGACTTTAAAAAACTTGTGGCAATTCTCCGGTTGTCCGTCCCCTATACGGGTATGATCCTTTCCACTCGTGAATCACCTGAAATGCGTAACGATCTTTTTAATCTCGGCATCTCCCAGATAAGTGCGGAATCTCAAACAATTCCGGGAGGATATACTGATAGGGATGACACTGATATCGGGTCACAGTTTACGCTCATGGATCACCGGAGTCTTGATGAGATAATCTGCCGGCTTATACAGGACGGGTTTATCCCCAGTTTCTGTGCGGCATGCTACAGGAAGGAGCGTACGGGGAAAAAGTTCATGAGTCTTGCAAAACCGGGTCTCATAAAAAAACAGTGCCGTCTTAACGCCCTTATCACACTCAGGGAATACCTGGATGACTTTGCTTCCGAAAAAGTCAGGAACACGGGTTATGCTTTTATCGAACAACAGAAGAATATTTTGTCGGGCGCCGAATTGAATATACTTGAGGAATTCTATGATGCGGTGGATGCCGGAAAAAGGGACAATTACATGTGACAGGGCGCGGTGATATCATAAGACTCCTTGAAACAGGCGATGAGAAGGAGATTGCTTCACTCTATAAAGAGGCCGACATCGTACGCAAAGAGAATTGCGGCGATGGTATCCTGGTCAGGGGCCTTGTAGAATACGCAAATTACTGCAATAACACCTGCATGTATTGCGGCCTGAACAGGGTTAATAAGATCATTGAACGGTACAGGATGAGTGCTGCTGAAATAATGTGCTGCGTTGATCTCATTGCCTCTTCGGGAATCAAGACCATTGTGCTTCAATCAGGGGAGGAAAAGGAGAGCGGCCCGGAGCGGCTTGCGGATATAATACAAGAGATTAAAAATAAATATGACATGGCAGTTACACTGTCATCAGGTGAAAAGGACCGTGATACCTATCGTTTATGGCGTGAAGCGGGCGCGGACAGGTATCTTCTGAGAATCGAGACAACGGATGAATCCCTATATAAAAGACTCCACCCGGGCATGAGCTTTGAGAACAGGAAAAGATGCCTTGATGATCTGAGGGATCTGGGATACCAGAACGGGTCGGGCCTTCTGATAGGGCTGCCCGGACAGACGATCGAATCAATAGCGGACGATATCCTTTATCTGAAGGAGATGGAATTCGATATGACAGGGACCGGCCTTTTCATCCCTCACCCTGCAACCCTCCTGGCCGATATGCCCCCCGGAAGTCTTGAACTTACCTTAAAAGTGCTGGCAATAACACGAATCCTTATGCCTTATACGCATATGCCGGCAGCAACGTCATTCGGGAGCCTGGGCAGGGATTACAGGGAACTGGCGCTCAGGGCCGGGGCAAATGTCATTATGCCGAACTTCACTCCTGAAAAATATAAAAAGTTCTATGAAATATACCCTTCCAAGATATGCCTGTCGGAAGATCGCATGATTTACGCGGAAAAGCTGGAAACCCTGGCCGCAGCAACCGGGAGGTATATAGATTATTCGAAGGGAGATTCCATGAAGAAAAGATATTATGAAGGCAGGGAGGCTGCATGATGGAATTTCGTGAAGAAAAGGACGCCTTCGGCTCAATGTCTGTAAGGAAAGACTGCCTCTACGGCATTCATACCATGAGGGCTATTGATAATTTTCCAAAGTCCGGCCTTCCCAGGTATTTCTATCTGTACAAGGCCCTTGCACAGGTGAAACAGGCGGCGGCAGCCACCAATCTTGAATTCGGCTATCTCCCCGGGGATATCGGAGAGGCCATAATAAAAGCGGCCGCGGAAATGGCCGATGGAAATCATTTTGAATATTTTATGGCGGACGCCCTCCAGGGCGGGGCAGGTACGTCTTCCAACATGAATATAAACGAGATTACTGCAAACAGGGCAGGGCAGATCCTTTCAGGTGAAGGATCCACAGGCAGCGTCAGTATCGATCCGCTTGAACATGTTAATCTTCACCAGTCTACCAATGACGTCTATCCTACAGCAGTGAAGATAGCTATATACTACTTTCTGAATGACCTCGAAGAAGCGGTAAATGAATTACAGCAGTCCCTCCAGGAAAAGGAAGGGGAATTTTCGGATGTTGTTAAAACAGGAAGGACCGAGCTGATGCCTGCCGTGCCCACCACCCTCGGAAGGGAGTTTTCCGCCTATGCCGATGCAGTGACAAGGGACAGGTGGAGGATATTCAAATGCCGTGAAAGGATCAGGCAGGTCAACCTTGGCGGCACGGCAATCGGTACGGGGATTACCGCCCCCAGGAGGTACATATTAAAGGTGACACAGAGACTGAGAGAGATAACAGGCATACCGCTGTCCAGGGCCGAAAACCTGCATGACGCAACCCAGAACCACGACCAGATAGCCGAGGTCTTCGGCATGATAAAGACCCTTGCCCTGAACCTTGAAAAATGCGCCGGCGATCTCAGGTATATGGCTTCCATAGGCGAGATAGAACTCCCCGGTGTTCAGGCGGGCTCCTCGATTATGCCTGGCAAGTTCAATCCCGTCATCCCGGAGATGATAAGCTCAGTGTCAAAAAAGATAATGGGAAATGAACTTACCGCATCACTTGCAATATCATCCGGGGAGCTTGAGCTGAACGCCTTCCTGCCCATAGTGGCGCAGACCATCCTGGAATCCCTGGACCTGCTTGTCCAGGGTATAAAGCTTTTAAACCATAAGTGTATAAAGGGCATAAGGTGTGTAAGAGAGATATGCGAAAAAGGTCTCCTGGACTCTCCCGCAAGCACGGCACTTTTATTGCCCGGGATCGGTTATTCAAAGGCATCGGCAGTGGCAAAATACATGGCTCAAAACAAGGTGAATCTGAATGATGCAGTAAAGGACATGGGGATTATGGCGCCCGAAGATCTGGAAAGGCTTATCACACCGGAAAATATATGCTCATTGGGGTATCAGGATGAATAGCACGCCAAAGGGAAACAGGGTGCATATCGGTATTTTCGGCCGGAGGAATGTGGGGAAATCGTCCTTTATAAACGCCTTTGTAGGCCAGGATCTGAGCATTGTATCCGACACTCCGGGCACAACAACCGATCCGGTTGAAAAGGCCTATGAACTCCAGCCATTCGGACCGGTGGTCTTTATCGATACTGCGGGTATTGACGACACGGGAGAACTGGGGATAAAAAGAGTGGAGAGGACAAAAGCCGCGCTTGACCGGACTGATCTGGCCATTGTGATGACGGACTGTACGGGGCCGGGAGAATTTGAAGATGACATTATCAGGGCTATTGGACTAAAGGGGATTCCATGGTTCTTTGTCATTAACAAGATTGATCTTGCCGGCGATAACATTGAAACAGTGAAAGATTTACTGGCTGAAAAATATAATGTGGATGTATTCGGCTGCTCATCTCTCTATGGTGCCAATATCGAGGCAATAAAAAAGTCGGTTGCGGAAAAGCTTGACCGGGCACTCCCCGATCCGGCCCTGCTGGCGGACCTTGTCAGACCTTCGGATACAGTGGTGCTTGTTGTTCCCATTGACAAGGAAGCCCCGAAGGGCAGGCTTATCCTTCCGCAGGTGCAGACCATAAGGGAACTGCTTGACTTTGATGCGACTGCCGTAGTTGTTAAAGAGCGGGAACTCGACTACGCACTCAACCATGTGCTCAAGGAAAAACCGGCCCTGGTCATCACGGACTCCCAGGCATTTCTAAAGGTGGATGCAGACACGCCTTCCGACATTCCCCTTACATCATTTTCCATATTGTTTGCAAGGCAGAAGGGGGATCTGGACAGTTATATCAAAGGCCTTGATGCGATTGATCACTTAGGTGACGGCGACAAAATCCTTGTTGCGGAGCTGTGCTCGCACCACCCTATCGCGGATGATATAGGCCGTGTGAAGATACCGAGGTGGCTAAGGAATTATTCGGGCCGGAACCTGAGTTTTGATTTTACGGCAGGAAAGGATTATCCCGAAGATCTTGAAAAATATTCACTGGTAATACAGTGCGGAGGGTGTATGGTTAACAGGAGACTTATTTTAAACAGGATAAGGTCCGCAGTTGATCAGGGCGTCCCCATCACGAATTACGGGCTTATAATAGCAAAGATGCACGGAATTCTGGAAAGGGCGCTTAAAACCTTTTTCTCTTAAAACAAAAACAATCCGGTAATGAGTATGAAAAAACAAAAACCGTTTATCGTTAAAATTTGCCTGGGAAGCGCCTGCTACACACGCGGCAGCCGGGAGGTCCTTGAGGCAATTCAGGCATATATAGCCGAGGAAAAACTGGAGTCACAGGTTACACTTACCGGCAGCCTGTGTGAAGAACAATGCAGAAAGGGGCCCACGATCACTATAAATGATGTGACCTATACGGGAGTAGATGAAAAAAAGGCCCTGGACCTGCTGGATAAACACATACATGATCTGAACGATTTGGATGTCACTAATTTCCAAACGGGAGGGAAGAGTTCGGATGGATAAAAAACGACCGATTTTCACTGAACCTACGGTCTGCCATGACTGTTATAAATGCGTCCGCAGTTGCCCGGTAAAGGCCATCAGGCTGAACCAGGGTGTGGCATCGGTTATGGTGGAATCCTGTATTTACTGCGGGACCTGCGTAAATATCTGCCCGTCCGGAGCAAAACAGGTCCGAAACGATGTCAGGAAAGTAAAGCAGCTTTTACGCACGGCAGACAATGTGATCGTTTCTGTTGCACCTTCCTGGGTAAGTGAATTCCCGGACCTTGATGCCCCCGTGCTGGTCAATGCATTAAAACAGCTTGGATTTTCAGGAGTATCCGAAACCGCCCTGGGAGCGCAGGAGGTTTCGGCCCATGTGGCCGAATTGCTGGAAGAGAATACGGGCATGTGCCTGATCTCAAGCGCCTGCCCTGTTGTAGTGGAATATATCAGGAAATACCATTGTCGGCATGTCGATAAACTGACCGGGCTTGAATCACCCGTGATGGCCCATGCCGGGCTTTTAAAGCGGCAATACGGAGGTGATACCTGCGTGGTATTTATCGGGCCGTGTATTGCAAAAAAACTGGAGGCTGATGCAAGCGGCGGAATGCTTTCTGCGGCCCTGACCTTTGAAGACCTTCGCATATGGCTTGAAACCGAAGACCTTTTGCCCGAATCTTCCCGCGTTATACCCGGGCCTGATGATGTATTTATCCCCTGTGCGGCCGAAGAAGGCGCCCTTTACCCGATTGACGGGGGCATGATAGCCAGTATTAACAGCCGGTGCCCCGTGCATGATTCACGTTGTATGAGCGTATCCGGGCTGGACAATATAGCAGATGTACTCGAAGGCCTTGATACCCTGGAGCCAGGGGAAGGCGGGTTATTCCTGGAATTGCTTGCCTGCAGGGGGGGATGCATAAACGGCCCCAAGTCAAATGTCAGGACCAGGACATTATCCAAGAGGCTCGATATTATTAAAAATGCCGGGATTCCGGAATCAAATATTCCCAGGACCCCTGTGATAGAGATTGACAGGACATTTGTCCCGGAGAGCGTGGAGCATCGTGAATTCAGTGAAGATCAGGTCAGGGCGGTACTGCGGCAGACAGGAAAACTCAGTGTACAGGACGAGCTTAACTGCGGCGGCTGCGGCTACAACAGTTGCAGGGAATTTTCCCTTGCAGTGCTGGAGGGAAAGGCGGAGACCTCCATGTGCGTGAGTTATATGCGGCAACTGGCCCATAAAAAGGCCAATAAACTGATAGAAAGCATGCCTTCCGCTGTTGTAATTGTGGACAGTGATCTCAGGATTATTGAATGCAACCTCAATTTTGTGCGGCTGGCAGGCCCTGAAGCGGAGGAGATATATGAGGTGAACGAGGGACTTGGCGGGGCAGTGCTTGAAAAGGTTTTGCCGGTTTCCCACCTGTTCAGGCAGGTATTGCAGCACGGGCAGGATATCTCCAAAAAGGAGCTGCACATTAAAGGGCAGGTATTGCAATGTTCCCTTTTTACTATTGAGGAAGGCAATATTGTGGGAGGCATACTGAACGATGTCACAGAGCCGGTAATGAAAAAGGACGAGATCACCCGCAAGGCAAAGCAGGTAATAAGAAAGAATTTAAAGACTGTCCAGAAAATAGCCTACCTGCTGGGTGAAAATGCGTCGGAGACCGAAATGACCCTTGATTCCATAATAGACGCCTTTAATGCGAAAGAAGAGGAGTAGCGTAAAGGCAGGATAAAAGCAATGGAAAAATCTCAATCCGAAATACATGATCCGGGTCGATATGTAATCGAGGTCGATCATTACCAGAAGTTCAAGCACGATCAGCAGGTGGGCGGTGATACCTTTTATTCCATACGCCTGCAGGATGAGAACCGGACCATAAGCATCCTTTCGGACGGACTTGGAAGCGGTATCAAGGCCAGTGTGCTGTCAACACTTACTGCGGTAATGGCGGCCCGGTTTACAGCGGGGTATCGTGATGTAAAGCATACCTCCGAACTTATAATGAGAACCCTTCCCGTATGCAGCCAGAGAAAGATAAGCTACGCAACCTTTACGATAATCGATATTGACGGCAGGGGTACTGCCCGTATCATAGAGTATGATAATCCGCCTGCCGTGATTATCCGCGACAATGAAGTCCTTCTCCTGGAACCGGCCCTGATAGAGGGGAAAGTGGGATCAGGACGTCCCTACAGGCTTTATTATTACCAGTTCCCAATCCGATACGGGGACAGGATCATCTGTTTTTCGGACGGGGTTTCCCAGTCAGGTATCGGTTTAAAATCCTTTCCCCTGGGATGGGGAAAGGTCAGGGTGACCGAACTGGTTCTTGAATATATCCGGCATAATCCCTTTATATCCGCCCGGGACCTGTCAAAGAGCATTGTCATGCAGGCATTCCATAATGATGCGGATCATGCACTGGATGATATTACCTGCGGGGTTGTGTATTACAGAAAGCCGCGCGAGCTGATGGTTGTGACAGGCCCGCCATTTGACAGACAAAAGGATGCCGAAGTGGCATCAATGCTTGACCGCCACAACGGGCTCAAAATTGTGTGCGGAGGCAGCACTGCAAACATGATCGCCCGGGAGCTCGACCGGGAAATATCACTGGATCTGCATAACCTGAAACCCGGAATTCCGCCTTCTTCCAGTATCGAGGGGATAGATCTTGTTACCGAAGGTATCCTGACGCTTCGCCGTGCAGCCGACCTGCTGAAGGAAAAGCGGCGGGATGATGACGGCATTTCCACCCCGGCCCATCAGGTTGTGGAGATGATGCTGGATAGTGATATAATAATATTCGTGGTAGGAACGCGCATTAATGATGCTTACCAGGACCCTTGCATACCGGAGGAGATAGCGCTCAGAAGATCACTGGTAAGGGAAATCATGGAAAATCTTGAAAATATCCACATGAAGGAAACCAAATTGATGCTCGTATGAAAAGATCAGGATCAGCCGTTGACGAGTAACAGTTTAGACGTTTTGGAGAGATAAATTTATTATCAATCAGTAAAATCAAATAAAGGAGATATCTCATGCTTACAAAAAAACCGCAGGTTTAGCAGCTGTTTTTATTTTATTTCTTGCATTCCCAACTTTATCTTATTCCGTTGAGGATACCGGTCCATTATTCGTGAATTTGACAACAGATGATACATGGTCCGCAGGGATGGCCATTAATTTCGCGGGAACGGCGATAAAAAGAGGGCATAAAGTGACAGTGTTTTTAAATGCAAATGCCGCTCATCTTGTCGATACATCTATCACTCATAATATTCATGGTCCAAAAAATAAAACTGTTCAGGAAATGATTAGTGATATTCAGAAAAAAGGTGCCCGGATTATTGTCTGTGGCGGCTGTATTAAGAAAGCCGGAATAACCAAAGACCAACTGTTGAAAGGTGTTGTTATTGGTAACGCTGATATTATATTTCCGGCATTATTTGAAAAAAACAATAAAGTTATGAGTTGGTAATCTTTAT
>JASFHE010000179.1:0-10555 GCA_050123415.1 Desulfobacteraceae bacterium
CGGCATGGAACCGGGGTACATGGTAGGCGGAATTCTCAATAATTTTAAAAGCAGTTTCAAGCTCGGGAGCGGGGATTACTTTGTTATTGAGGGTGATGAATACGATACGGCCTTTTTTGACAAGGGTCCTAAATTTTTACACTACGCGCCATTTGTTGCTATTCTTACAAGCATTGAATTTGATCATGCTGATATTTATCGTGACCTGGACCATGTTATTTCAAGTTTCAGGAAGCTGATTGAAATTATGCCACCCCGGGGATTAGTAATAGCAAACAGTGATGATCAGATAGTTTCTGAGGAAACAAAAAAGGCAAAGTGCCGCTTATGGACCTATGGATTTAATGAAAATGCCCAATGGCGGGCAGTGGATATAAAGGATGAAAAGGAAGGGACATATGTCAGGATATTGAGGGATGAAAAGGAGTATGTCTCATTTTTCAGCCCTTTATATGGCAGGCATAATATTTCAAATATCCTGTCTGTTGTCGCGTTATCAGCATCTATAGGTATCCCTCCGGAAAAAATTCCTGCGGCAATAGGCTTATTCAGGGGAGTAAAGAGAAGACAGGAAATAAGGGGAGAAGAAAACGACATCCTGGTTCTTGATGATTTTGCCCATCACCCGACGGCAGTGGAAAAAACCATTGAAGCTGTAAAAGGAAAATACAACGGCAGACGCCTTGTGGCGGTATTTGAGCCCAGGTCTAATTCGAGCCGAAGGGGTATTTTTCAGGAACGATACAGCAGGGTATTTGACCTTGCGGACCTTGTGTTTATCCCTGAACCGCCGATGATGGAAAAGGTCCCGGTTGAAGACCGCTTTTCCTCAACAGGTCTGGTTGAGGAGTTAAAAGCGAGGAGTATCAATGCATTTTATGGTGAAACCACTGAAAAATTGCTTGAGATGCTTCTGGAGAATATCATTCCCGGGGATGTTGTTTTGATAATGTCAAACGGTTCATTTGACAATATTCATGAAAAGTTATTAAAAAAAATAAAAGATAAACCTGGAACAAAATGAGTTTTTTTCTGTCTAAATTTATTTTATCAGGTTAAAGGTAAGCTTTGAAAATTCATTAGTGAGGAGAGTGTTATGATCAATGCTGAAGGATTGACGAAATTTTACGGTACACAGTGTGCAGTAGATCATATCGATCTTGATATCAGGAAGGGGGAAATTGTCGGCCTGCTTGGTCCCAATGGTGCCGGTAAAACGACTACCCTCAGGATGCTTACAGGCTACTTAAGACCTTCTTCGGGCAATATCAGGATCAAGGATTTTAACATCAGCGATAATCCCCTTGAGATAAAAAAGATCATGGGATACCTGCCTGAATCAGCCCCGCTGTATAATGAAATGCTGGCCTATGATTACCTGTACTATGTGGCTGAAATACGAAATATAGAGAAGGACAGGATTGATTCCAGGTTAAAAAAGGTCGCTGATCTGTGTGGCATTAATGAGGCAATGCACAAACCCATCAGCGTGCTGTCCAAGGGATACAAGCAAAGGGTAGGACTTGCACATGCCATGATGGATGATCCCGAAATCCTTATACTGGATGAACCTACTTCCGGTCTTGATCCTAATCAGATAGTCGAAATCAGGGATATCATAAGGGAGATAGGAAAGGAAAAGACAGTAATACTTTCAACCCATATCCTGAGTGAGGCAGAGGCTACCTGTGACCGGATCATAATAATAAACAGGGGCAAAATCGCAGCAGATCAAAGCATAGATGAACTCAAGGACAGTATGAGTAAGGAGTTTCTTGTAAACATATCTCTCAAATATGCCTCTCCGGATGATGTCAGGGATGAGTTCAGCCCGGTTGAAGGTGTTGAGGAGATTGCTGAAAGCGGGGATGACGCGGGAGTTATTAAAATAACACTTCGCTGCGGTTCGGATAATGATCCCCGCGAAGAGATATATAAAAGGATCAAACAACATGACTGGGTTCTTTTGGAGTTTCATCATGAAATACAGACCCTTGAAAGAGTATTCAGAGACATAACCAGGGAGAACTGAGATGAGTCAATGTTACAATATATTTAAAAAAGAGTTTAATGCCTACTTTATTTCACCCATAGCCTATATAGTTATATCGGTTTTTCTTCTTGTGACAGGATGGTTTTTTTTCTCGACCTTTTTTATCTATAATCAGGCAGACATGAGGAGTTTTTTCAGTCTTCTGCCGCTGGTATTTGCCTTTATTGTCCCGGCAATCACAATGCGTCTTTTCTCAGAAGAATTGAATGTGGGTTCCTATGAAATACTCCTGACCATGCCGGTAACTTACATTGATATAGTGCTTGGCAAATTTATAGCTGCAGTGGTTTTTATAGCCGCCATGCTGGTTCCGACCCTTTCTTACCCGATATTCATATCATTTATCGGACAGCTCGACTGGGGGCCGGTTATTGGCGGGTATATCGGCGCACTGCTTCTTGGCGCCACATTTTCTGCCGTTGGTCTTTTCTCTTCATCTCTAACAAGAAACCAGATTATTTCCTTTATAATCGCCACAGCTATCTGTTTTGCCCTTACGCTGGTTGAACGAATGCTGTTTTTTGTACCGGTCTATGTTGTAACTTTTCTTGAATACCTGGGTGCGAATTATCATTTTCAGAATATTGCCAAAGGAATAATAGATTCCAGAGATGTTCTCTACTTTATCAGTATGAGCTTTGTCGGACTCTATGCCGCCGGACTGGTAATACAGAGAAAGAATTAGGAGGGCAACCATGACATCGAATGAACGTTCAGGCGATCTTGTTAAATTTTCTATCTACCTCATTGTTGTAGTCCTCATTAATGTAGCCGGGTTTACACTGTATTTCAGGGCTGACCTTACATCAAACAGGGTTTATTCCCTATCCGATGTCAGTAAAAAAGTCGTCTCAACACTTGAAGATCCGCTTACCATATATGTATTTTTTACCAAAAACCTGCCTGCACCCTATAACAACGTGGAGAAATACCTTCATGATCTTCTCGATGAATATGCCCTGTCCGGCAACAGGTATTTTAATTACAGGTTCTATGATGTAAGTCCACAGGAAGGGCTTATGGATGAGGAGGTCAGGAAAAACCAGGAGCTTGCCGAGAGCTTCGGTATTCGTCCCCTGCAGATTCAGGTACTTGATCAGGATGAATTTAAATTTAAAATGGCCTATATGGGACTTGCAATTATTCATGGTGATATGATTGAAAGAATTTCTGCTATTTCATCAACTGACAGGCTCGAGTATCAGTTGACCACAACTATCCAGAAACTTAACAATAAAATAAGTACATTCCAGAAGCTGAAAGAAAATATCAAACTGAAGTTGTTTTTATCTTCATCACTGGAAGATATAGCGCCCTTAATGGGGCTTGAAGGTTTTTCGGATATTCCAGTGAAATTAAAAGAGACAGTTGACAAGCTGAACCGGAAAAGTTTCGGCAAACTGGAATTTATGGTGCTGGATCCGTCAAAAGACCCTTCTCTGGCTGACCAGGTTGAGAAATATGATGTCATGACCCTGCAGTGGCAGGCGGCACCGGAAAGATCAATTGAAGCAGGGCAGGGCTCAATAGCTTTTTTTATTGAATACAATGGAAATGTACTTGAGATTCCTCTGCTTCAAAGACTTCAGATCCCTATCCTGGGTGCTCAGCAGATGAGCACTCTCTACCAACTGGTAGCGATGGAAGATGTTGAAGAAGCAATACAGAAGAGTATTGAATCTCTTATTGGCATAAATGAAAACCTGGGTTACCTGGCTGACCATGGATGTATCAACCTGTGGGGCAGGGATTACAATATCCCCGGAATGCCCGGCCAGCCGGGTATATCTAACTTTAACGGGATAGCGTCAAAGACATATTCGATAAAAGAGGTACATCTGGCTGACAGGGATATGCTGGAAGGCCTCAACTGCCTTTTGATTGCAAATCCGACACAACCTTTTACCGATTACGAATTGTTTCAGATCGATCAGTTCTTAATGAATGGAAAGAGCATAGCCTTTTTTCTTGATTCATTTGAGGAGATTCAGTCACAAAGAGGCGGCGCCCAGTATAATCAAATACAGACCGGTCTTGAAAAACTGCTTGATCACTGGGGCGTAAATATAAAGAAATCCATAGTGCTTGATGAGGACTGTTATAAAGCAGAGCTTCCCAGAGAATATGGGGGAGGTGAACAGCCCTTATATTATGTGGCACAGATCAGGGATGAGTTTATCAATAAAGAACTGCCTTTTATGAAAAATATCCGAGGATTGCTTGTTCAGAAAAGTTCACCTGTTGTACTTGATGAAACACGTTTTAAGGAAAACAATCTTACTGCATATAAGCTTTTTTCATCATCAGAAAAATCCTGGGAGATGAGCGAGCCCATTAACCTGAATCCTATGATGATGCATCCTCCCGGACCTGATGCCGGGATGGTGAGTATGCCGCTGGCCTATACGGTTGAAGGGGCTTTCACAAGCTATTTTGCTGACAAACCTGTTCCTCAGCCTGTAATTAAAAAAGAAGAAAAAGATGATGAAGAAGGTGAAGATAAAGATATGGAAAAGGACAAGCCTCTTATCGAAGTTGATCAGATCAAATCCGGAGATAAAAAGATAGATAAAGGCAAACCCGGAAAAATCTTTATCATCGGTACTTCTGATGTATTGAAGAACTCAGTAATAGGTCCCGACGGAAACAATATAAACGCAATTTTTATAATGAACCTGATTGATTACCTTAACGGTCATGAAGATATAGCCGTAATGCGGGGGAAGACCGGTAACCTGAATCCTCTCTCTATAAAATCGGCAGGTGCTAAATCCGGGATAAAGTACTTTAATATTATAGGCCTGCCTGTAATAGTAGCACTTTTCGGGCTGGTCATATGGTTTGCTCGTTATAGAAGAAAAATGGCGATTCAGGAGTTGTTTAAAAAATAAAAACTTTCTATTTGTTACTATTATTATTTTTACATGAGGTCTCATATGAAAATAAAAAAAGAATATTTGATACTTTTTTTAATCATTGCAGTACTTGTTTTATATATAACCCTGAGGAAAGGAAACAGGATCCAGTATGAAATTCCTGAAGTAACTGAACTGACGCCGGATAGCATATCAGGGATTATTATTCAGGGGAATAACAGCAAAACAGTGTTAACAAAGGAAGATGATAAATGGCTCATAGGGCCGGATAAGTATGTCGCTGATTCATACAAGATAGAAAAAATGATCAATTTCCTGAAAAAACCTGTCCTTATGACAGTTGTATCCGACTCAAAGGATTACATGCGTTACGGGCTGGATGACAAAAACCGGATCATTGTAAAAGCACTCTCAGGAGACACTCCAAAAAGAATGATTGAAATAGGCTATCATACGGATGTTCGGAATTATACATTTATAAAACTTGAAGATGACTACAGGGTATATCAGGCAAGGGAAGATCTCAGGGATATTTTCAGCACGGATATTGATGATATCAGGGATAAGACTGTTTTATCTTTTAATGTTCAAGAAGTCGAAAACATCTATCTGACAAGGGATGGAAAAGAACTGGCCTTTAATAAAAAGGAGATGCCTTCTGAAGGGGAAGAAGGCAAAACAGTTATCCAATGGGAAACCGGGGATGGAAAAAAGATTGAAGCCGCGCTTATGCATTCCCTCCTGGATGATATCCTGGGTATAAAATGTGCGGAATATATCTATGACATTAACGAGGGTCAATTGGGCGATCCTGCATATGTGATCAGGATCAGGGATAAAAATGATCACGTTTTAACCGTTTACCCTAAACTAGAGGAAGATTTCAGGGCAGTATCATCGGATAATCCTACCCCGTTTAGTCTGTACTCATGGAGAATTGATAATGTAATTGAGAAGTTTGATAAGATGCTGGGTGAAGGAGATAAAAAGGAGGCTGAATCCGACTGATTATCTGTTTAAAATACTTGAAATTCCGATCAGGCATGTAATATAAAAGTGAAGAATTTCACAGAAGGAGATATTAAAGAAATTAAAGGATATTGGTAGATAACCCTTTAAGACGGCTGTAAAGAGCCGCAAACACAATTAAAAGGAGAAATGAAAATGTCAATGCTCGACAATTCCTGTAAAAATTTTGTATCTATACTAGCATCAAAAGCCCCTGTCCCGGGTGGTGGAGGAGCCGCCGCATTTGGGGGCGCGATCGGGATGGCCCTCAGCAACATGGTAGGCAATCTTACAACAGGTAAAAAGAAATATGCAGATGTTGAACCGGAAGTAATCGAATTACTGAAACGCGGTGATGATATTATCGAGGAGCTTCAAAATCTGGTGGAAAAAGATGCCGAAGTCTTTGAGCCGCTTTCAAAGGCCTATGGTTTACCTAAAAATACACCTGAAGAAATTAAGTTTAAGGAAGAGAGTATTGAAGATTGCAGTAAATTGGCCTGCTCTGTTCCAATTGAAATAATGCGTAAATCCTTTGAAGGGATTAAGATTCATGCCAGAATGGCACAGATAGGAACTATGATCGCCATTTCCGATGTGGGTTGCGGCGTGGTATTTCTAAAAAGCGCCCTTATTGCCGCAAGTCTTAATATTGTCATAAATCTGAATACCATAAAGGACGCAGATTTTAAAAATGAAATGCAGGCGGAAATGGACAGCCTTATTGCAGAAGGATCAAAAATGGCTGACGAGACATTTGACTTTGTTATAAACAAATTAAAAAAATAAGGAGCATATAAATGGCTGAGATACTCAAAGGAAAGCCGGTTGCTGATGCAACCAAGGAAGAGCTTGCAAAAAAAGTTGAAGCCCTTAAGGCAAAAAATATTTCTCCGAAACTTGGAATTATCCGCGTAGGTGCAAGGCCTGATGACCTTTTCTACGAGGGCGGAGCTAAAAAGACCTGTGCTGCTATCGGGATGGACTGCGAGGTATTCGAGTTTCCGGTTGATATAGCTCAGGATGCACTTGAAAAAGCAGTAACGGAAATAGGAGAAAAAAAGGATGTACATGGAATACTCATGTTTTTCCCTCTTCCGGACAATCTGGACGGCAAAAAAATCAGGGAACTGATTCCGGTTGAAAAAGATGTTGACTGCCTAACAACTGCGGGTGCTGCTAAAATTTTTACAGATGATCCCACCGGATTTCCTCCATGTACTCCCACCGCATGCATGGATATGATTCATTTTTACGATATCCCGCTGAAGGGAAAAAAATGTACAGTTGTCGGAAGGTCCCTTGTTGTAGGAAAACCCCTGGCAATGCTGCTTTTGAGGGAACACGCAACCGTTACAATATGCCACTCAAGAACGGAAAATCTCCCGGCAGTATGCCAGGATGCTGATATCCTCATAGCCGCTGTGGGACGCGCTAAAATGATTAAAAGCAATTATGTAAAGCCCGGACAGATTGTAATTGATGTAGGAATCAATGCTGATCCGGATAATCCCGGAAAATACTGCGGTGATGTGGATTTCCAGGAAGCCGAACCTGTTGTCGCCAAAATATCTCCGGTACCGGCAGGCGTTGGCTCTGTGACTACATCCGTTTTATGCAAACAGGCTATAAAGGCATGTGAGCTGCAAAACGGGATTTAATTTGTTTTTATCCGTATACTTTTTTCAAAGGGGAATGGTTATATATCATTCCCCTTTTACATTTTTTCGCGCTATTCCTTAATCAAAGCAGTAGCTTGATGACCGGAATTGCCTAATCCAGCACTTCATAAACCATCACGTCTAATGTCTTTCCCTTTACACGCTTTGCCCCGACTTTTTTTATTTTAAACTTGCCTTTTACCTCTTTGTATGTAGCTTCTCCGATCAGTATTTTATTGGCTTCACCAATCGATTCAAGCCTGGATGCCACATTAACCGCATCACCAATAACAGTATAATCCATTCGCTTTGGTGAACCGATGTTTCCCGCGACGACCCGTCCCGTATTAATCCCCATCCTTATACTTATTTTTTGATCAGAGGGGCTTGTTTCCATCAGTTTTTTTAACTCTTCTCTCATTTTGAGCGCCGCTAGTATTGCCCTTTCGGCATCTCCGTCCTTTTCCATGGGCACGCCAAAAACAGCCATAATGGCATCACCTATATATTTATCCGGTGTCCCGTCATGTTCGAAAATAATGTCTGTCATGCGTGAAAAGAAATAGTTCAGCAACATGTTTATTTCTCTGGGCGGCATTCTTTCTGACAATGGAGTAAAGCCGATTATATCAGCAAACAGGATAGTTGCAGTCAGGTCCTTTGGTTCCATTATATCGTCCTTAGTCTCCTGACCGCTCCTGATAATCATATCTATAACCTGAGGAGAGTGGAATCTTTCGAGCCTGCGCCTCAGATTTTCCTCTTCCCTGATCTGTTCATTAAGACTTGCCTGCTCAATTATCATGGCCATCTGGCTGCTGATTGTCTGGAGCAGTTGCAGATCGTCCTGTGTAAAATGATTATCCAGTCTAATACTCCATAACTGGATTACGCCAATAATTTTATCTTTTTTCCATAGCGGTACACACATGGCCGATCTGATCTGCTGTAAAAGCAGGCTTTGAGCCTGCTCAAGCCGCGAGTCCTGCATAGCATTTGAAGTCAGCAGCGAGACCTTATCCTTAATAACCCTGTTAATAATACTTTTGCTCGCAGTGAGTTTCTTTTTTTTCTTCATACTTTCATTTTTACATTTAACAACAACAGGGATCAGTTCCTCTTTATCCTGCTTTCCTGTCAGAATGAGAAAACCGTAATCCGCATCAATAATCATGAAGATTAGATCCATTATTTTATTAAGTAATTCGCTGAAATCGGAGATGGTATTAAGTTGTTTGCTTATTTCATACAATACAAAAAGTACCTTGTTTCTTCTTTCCAGATCTGTAATGCCTTTTTTTACTGCCGAGGCGTCTGCGGAAGTTTTTTGAGGGGCAGATCCGTGTTTTTTCAGTAAAAGATTTTTAGCATCTTCCCGTGCTGTTTGCCGGCTGCTTTCCACTATTCTTTGATCATCTGTTTCTTCCTCATCATCAGAAATAAGAATGACGGATTTACTTTCTGTTGTACGGCTTTTATTTTCCTGGAAGTATGTCAGTTTAAAATAACCAACCTTTATCTGATCTTTATCTTTCAGTTTTGCGTTTTGTACCGGAATGTGATTTACTTTTGTTCCGTTATAGCTTCCGAGGTCAATTATAAAATAATCCTTTCCTGATTTGACAATCTTTGCATGGTTTCTTGAGACCGTTCCGTCTGCCAGGATTATATCATTGCTTTTACCTCTGCCTATATTTGTTTCAGCCTTGATCAGAGGATAGTTGTATGAACTGCCGTCACTGTTTATTATATGGATATACGGCATTATTACCTCTTAACGTTTACTAAAGTATTTCAGGCAAATGATAATATCACGACAGTTGTGTCATCGATTCAATTAATCAGGAAGGTTTAACTAAAAATTCGATTTATAAAGTCAATCAGCGTGCGATAGGCAATAACGTGATATAAGACCTAGTTTTTATCATTATTTTTGTCGGCAGAAGGAAACTTGACGAAAGGTACTCCCTCTTCCACTAAGATTTTTTCTTCATCTTTTGTAGCAGTCCCTCTAATATTTCTGGCGTCGGCTGCTCCATAATGTATCTTCAATGCTTCCTTTGTAAAATCAGAGCCCATGTCTTCAAATTCATTTTGAATATAGTTCACCATTTCCGCTGCAAGTTTTTGATAATCGATTGGCAGGTCACTGGTATTTTGACCGGATCTTGATGAAGACTTCATTGCCACAGGGGACAGTATCCTTTTTATTTCCGTATTTTCACATAACGGGCAGATGACCATATCCTCCGAATCCTGCTTTTCAAAGGATTCAATGTTGTCGAACCATCCCTCAAAGGTATGCCCGTTTGCACATATAAGATCAAACGCTATCATAATTCACTGTTCCTGTCCTGTAGTTGTTGCACATTTATCAATACCTAAAACATTATCAAATTCATTAATAGTTTGTCCATAGGCTTCTCTGTCATTTACTATGATTCCAGAACAAAGATAACTTCCATTCTTACCCGGTATTCAGCTATCTGCTCATCATTGATCGCTACTCTTTGTTCAATAATCCGCAGACCGGTAATGCCTCTCAGGGTTCGTTTTGCTCTTTCAAATCCGGCTTTGATAGCGTCATCAAAACTGTGAGGTGAGCCTGCTATTATTTCCGATACTCTTGCAATACGGTCCATCTTCTACCTCCCTTGACAGTGTGATGTTTCCTTTTTCATGTTATAATGACAGATTTTAGTAATTGGATACTAGAAGCTGTTCATTTGAAAGTTAAAAAAATTTATATGGTCTTTGACTGGAATATACCTTATTCAGGAAAACCGGTAACCAACTAAGCTAATCAAAAAAATGTGTAAAAATCAAATTAATCCCAAAATCCGACATTGAATCATGGCAGGCCTCTAGATTTTAAATTTCAAGTCAAAAAAAAGAATATAGGTGGCCTGAGCTATCTCTTTTTCACGATTACGTTCACAAATTTACTCTATCAGCTG
>JASFHE010000180.1:0-10537 GCA_050123415.1 Desulfobacteraceae bacterium
TGAAGAAAATATTTTATATCTTTATTTTTTGAAGAAGATATAGCTGAAGAATATTACATGTTCAAACCGGGAATTGAATAGCATTTTCAAAACGGCGCTGACAACGTTGAGTTAGAGAAAATATTTTTTTCTCATTCCTTCAGTTGTTGTATTACACAATAGTTATCTCACCAATCCTTTCAATTGTTGTAGAAGATATGCAATCTGATCACTTATTAAGTGTTATATTTTGGAATAACTGTGTAAAATACTACCGACAAACTGTAATTATTTACACAGTAATTAGGTAAAGTTTTTTATATATTTGTCTACGGCATATATTAGGCTACGTAACTATATGATATTATTGTAAATATAAATTATGATGATACTGGTATATTTTTTGCAATATCATAAGATCACTCTCATTCCATCACTTCATACTAATACAAAAGATAAATAAGGTTGATATCGGCTCATGATCATTGGTTATGCATAAGATTTTCCAAGCCGGAATAATATGTTTTTTGATATAGAATACAATCAATATATTAAAAATTTAGCACTGTATAAATAAATCTGAACCTAAATAGAGGAGACAATATGAAATATTTTAGATTCCTTTTATTTTCAATATTCACTTTATTTTCCACAGCCTCTTCTACCCTTGCAACACCAACACTCTACGGCTGGGCTTTTAATATTAACGATACGCTTTATTCTGCGCCCGATGAATTTTCAGCGCCTGATCCCGGTCAGTTACCAGGATATGTTGATTATAGCGGTTTTGACTGGAATACGGGCCTCGGCAATATTTCAATGACTTTTAATCCCGCGATAGAGGGTCAATACTATGTAAATGCCTTCTTTGATCATGAATTCACAGAATCAGATGATAGCTTTTGGAATGAATTCGGATCAGTAACAGGCGATCCTGCTGATGGGCAGTCCTGGGAAATTGATGAACCCGGTTGGTGGTTTGGAGATATTTTCGACAATGTTGTAGATGGGACACTGGATAATTATAATAATGTACCTTCCGGATTGGAAGAAGACGTTTCCCTGGCTCTTGGCTGGGATTTTAACTTGGCAGAAGATGAGACAGCTATTATAGATTTCATCGTGAGTGATATTGTTCCTGATACAGCTTTTTACCTTTCTCATACTGATTATGATACCAACGAGACTCTTTACTTTGCGAGTACCCTGGACATAAGGGGTACTGCTACGCCTGTACCTGAGCCAGGCACAATGGCGCTTTTGGCAACCGGTTTTTTTGGTTTGTTTGGTTTTAGACGTAAATGGCATATAAAATAGGAACATTACTAATAACAGGTAAAACAAAATCCGGACTGAACCACACGGTTCACGTTTGACCGGCCAACAATGCTGTATTCCTAAAGCATGAATTTTGGTTGTACTTAAATATTTTCCCTAAGTTTTATTAAGTTTTTTCAGTAAAAATTATTGTATTAAACATTACCTGAACTTTACACCGGAAGTGATAGCAAGGTGCAGAAGACCATGCAATTGATGCCATTGCTATCTGGTACTAAATTCAGGCAGTTTCAAATTGGTCTTTTTACGCTGTTTTCTTCCTTTATTATTTCATTTTAATAAGCATTAGAAACACCATGGGAGGTATTATGTACGGACTTATTCCAGCCTTCAAAAAATATGCATGTTCATGTTATTTTTCAAGCTTAAGCTCAATTTCTTCCAAATCCAGGGATGGTCATTCCATCAAAACAAATTTGATGGCCAGGCTGTCTGGTAGACTCATGTTCGCTGGTGCTGTATTTACATGTCTTCTGTTTATGGCAGCAGTAGTATCAGGGCAGACTCCATCGCATCCTGAAACTATCACTGTTTCATTTCAGGGCTCAGGATCAAGCACCGAGGAATGCTCCGGTGATTGGGGGTATCAGAGAATCAGCTATAATATGGAAGTAGAGATAGAAGTGGTTGGGGTTAATCCTTCCGAAAACGGAGATATGGTCACCTATCAATTATCAAACAAAACCGGAACCATTCATTTCTACGGCACAGCCGAGGACAGTTTCTGGGGTGAGACACAGATATATAATTTTAACCGTACGCAGGAGATCAGCATTGAAGATCTTGAAGGTACTCTGGTGTATTCCCTGACCGACCCTAACGAACTCAATATTGGATTTTCCGTCCCTCCTTCCGCTTCATTGCCTTATACTACTTATTTGCAATACTCAAAAGCCCTTGGAATTGTCCGCAATACAGTCAATATGCCTTCCCCCTGGAGTTCCGGTGTGGGTTGCCTGAGTAATAACTATGATGTTCCGGGATCAGACGATTTGTGTTTCACCAACCTTACTATTGACAAATCACCCCTTCCACCAGGTGACACAACAAAAATACATGCCTTTACAAACCGCCCGATTGATCCGGCACAACCCCTGGTGTGGGAGATAGAACCAGTAGAAGGGTGTGAGGTAAAGGCAAAGATAACACCCGACGGTAATCTGGGGGAAAAGGCCAATGTAACTGATGTGGAAGGTAAAGGCTGGCTGCTGATAACGGTTTCAAATCCCTCCTATCCGGGGTGCGGGAAAAAAACAAGACTGTTAGTTGGTTGTGAGTGCAGCTTAACGTCAGGTAATTGTAAAGAGCCAGGGAACGCTGAACTGGAGCTTCACAGTATTGCGGCCCGTTTCAGCCTGGGGCGGACAAAGCGGGGAGAATCGGCCGGGAATATATTTCTTGAAGCTGATACACCTGATCCTGACAATGCAACACCCCTGATTTTAAAAGTCTATGAACACCGCAATGATCTGACAACATTATACGACAGTAACGGTCTTAGGCAGATAGTGGCGCCGGACGCCTTTGTGGATATAAATGTTATCAGCGTTTATGGGTATACCATTTCCTTTTACGAACGCATTGACATGGGACCAAGAGTCGGAGGTTATTATACGGTTAACACTGGTGCTGTACCGATTGTGACATGGACTATTGAAAATCCTGATGCGTTACCAACCGTTTATGACCGGTTACGCATGACCGAAACCAAGGATGGATTATCCAGGGTATCAGAATACATATGGGATGCTGGAAACAACTCCTGGAACCTGAGTAGAGGGAACGGTTTGCAGATTACTACACGAACAGAAGAGATCATTAACGGAGACCGGGTGGTAACGGAAACCATTGAAGATGATTCAACAATCATTGCATCAAAAATCAGGACTACATACTCAGATATCACATATAACGGGCAAACATCCGAAGAGATAATAGAAATTGTTGAAGACCCTGATGGCGATGCACTTACCACTATCAGGGAATGGTATCAGGACCCATGTGCTGCGGGAAGTTGCGGCAATCTAGCAATGCAGACCAGCCCGGACGGTTCATGGGTAAAATATGAATATGATTCTATGGGCCGAAAGAGTGTTGTGATCCGGTCATGGCTGGACGCATCTTCCAACTCTGCCGCAGGAGCCGCCAGGGCAATCTATTATAATTACTCAGCACAGGACGCCAGTGACTCCCAGGCAGCAGAAGATTCACGCATGCCAAGAAAAATCACAGAAACAATCCTCGGAATTGAAACATCAACAACTTTTTATGTTTATATCAACAATGGTGACGGATCACGAATCGAGATTGTGGAACGCGCGGCCACTCAGGGTGCATCATATAGGTATCCGGGAAACCAGCGTACAACTACCGAGTATTACCCTCACAATGATGTATCTGCAGATTCATGGCGAATAAAAAGCATCACTCATCCTGACGGAACATTAGACAGTTACACATACGAATACGGTACTTACACACCTAATGCCGATCCAACCCTAAAGGGTACATTTACATCGGGTTCAGGCACTGATATCCTTGAACGGATAAGGCATGGTACTATCAGCAATTCCTGGGGTATACCTTATAAGTCTACAGGTGAGCAAAATATCTACAACAACCTTGGAAACCTTCTTGAGCAGGCGACCTATGTTTCCACAGGCTCCGGATATTACTCTCCACTGGATTGGACGATACAGATTCATGACGAATTCGGTCACGTCATCATGACCAGCCGTTCGGACGGCACCAGGACAGACAGCACATGAGACTGCTGCGGCAAGTCTTCGGAGGTCGATACACAGGGAATAGTAAGGATTTTTACATATGATGAACTAGAGCGCCTTGAAACAGCGACCAAGGAGGCCGCAGATGATATTGTTACAACATATTCCTATGATGCGGCAGGAAGAAGACTGAGCCAGACTGTCAGTGCCGGAACTCTCAGTCAGTCAAGCAATTCAGTTTATAATATCGCAGGCCGGATGACCCAAAGCACGGATTCTGCAGGTCTTGTGACCGGATACAGCTACACGTCCGGAGGCCGTATCACAATTGTCACACGATCCGGCGGTTTCACCGAAATAACAGAGTGCTATCTTGACGGTAGAGTAAAGAGTGTGACCGGTACAGCCGTGATTCCCCGCTATTACACCTATGGTGTAAATGCGGACGGGACCCTATGGACCCGGATTGATACCGGAAGCCCTTCATCGCCTGTATGGGAAAAGAGTACATCTGATATGCTGGGGCGGATGATTCAGGAACAAAAGCCTGGCTATTCAGGAATAGAGGCAACAGAATATTTTTATAATGATATAAGTAAATTGATCCGAACCGAAACTTCCGGCCTGGCTGATACTCTTTATATCTATGATGAAATCGGAAACCAGATTCGGAGCGGTCTTGATGTCGATGGTAACGGTGATTTGGATACTGCTTCCATGGACCGTATTACAGAAACCCAAACAGCATATGCACAATATAGCGGTAACTGGTGGCAGGAGTCTATTCAAAGCGTCTACGCGCATGACAATGACAGTACAGCTACTGTAGTAAATACAAGTCGTAACCGCCTGACAGGTCTATTTACTGATGGCCTGAATAGTGAATCAATTATTATTGATATACACGGGAACCAGACAATTTCAATAAACGTCATTGACAGGGGCGCTAAAACAGTTACTCAAACTGTCGATTATCCTGATTCAACAATAGAAGCAGTATCTGTGACTCTAAACGGCCTTTTGACCTCAAGTATAAGCAAGACAGGAGTTACTACTACCTTCGGATATGACGCCCTTGAAAGACAAACCAGTGTCACAGATCCACGCACGGGGACTACCACCACATACTACGATGCCAGGGGCTGGGTAGACTATATACTGGACCCGACTGGAAACACCACCCAATTTACATATGATCCGAACACAGGCCGTAAGACCGTGGAGACCAATGCGCTGAGTAAATCCACACGGTTCGCCTACAATGATCGGGGACAGACAACGCAAACCTGGGGTGATGCTGTATATCCAGTAGAATATATATATGACACATACGGCCGCATGAGTGAGATGCATACCTGGCGGCAGGAAGTGGGTTGGGCAGGAGACACATGGCCTGGAGGTGTAGGTGCTGAGGATGTTACTACCTGGATATACCAGGAAAGCACCGGCCTTTTAACAGGCAAGGAAGATGATGCCGGCAAGATGGTGTCATATACATACGAACCCGGGGGGCAGTTATCCACCCGTACATGGGCCCGTCTTGACAGTGGAACCCCTATAGTTACTACTTACAACTATGATCCTGATACAGGAGATCTGCTGACTATCGACTATTCGGATACTACTCCTGATATATCAATTACTTATGACCGCCTCGGTCAAAAAAAGACAGTCACTGACGCGTCAGGAAGCCGTACATTTACCTATAATGCTACTCTCCAGCCGGACACAGAAACCATTGCCGGTCTTTATAATCGGGTTATTACCCGCAATTATTCAGACAGCGGAGTAAATGGTCGGCTGGCTGGTTTTAATACAGGCACGGATTATGCCATCAGCTATGATTATGACACAGTCGGTCGCATTAATACAGTAGGGTGGAACGTGGACGGAGCTTCTCATTATGTGACATATTCCTACGTAACCGATTCAGACCTGCTACGGCAGGTGACCACTGATGACGGCCTTCAAACTACTTATACATATGAGCCCAACCGTGATCTGCGCACTCGGATTGAAAACCGGTTCAACAGCATTCTCATTTCACAATACGACTATGTTTACGACGCCCTGGGCCGAAGGACATCAGTGGTCAACGACGGAGAAGCCTTTGCCACCACAAACACGGGATTTAATCTGTATCATTACAATGACCGCAATGAGGTCATTGAATCAGCCCGTTATTTGGGAACCAATACAGCGGACACCACCAATCCTGTGATATCCGAGTACCGCGCCTTTACTTACGATCCAATTGGCAATCGTATTAATGCTACCGAAGGTCCTGATTCAGGCACATATACTTCCAACAACCTCAATCAATATTCCCAGCAGAACACACCACAGGGAGGCACCAAGGATTTTACATACGATGATGACGGCAATCTCACTTCGATTATGGAAGGAGGCAATACTACACAGTATCAGTACAATGGCGAAAACCGTTTGATAGCTGTTCAGCCGGCAACACCGGCAGAAGGCGAAAAAAGGCTAGAGTTCATATACGACTACATGGGAAGAAGAGTGAATAAAAAGACCTTCACATACACTGCTGGTTCCTGGGATCTGACCTCTGATCTGTTATTTGTATACGATGAATGGAATCTTATAGAAGAACAAGAATCCAGAATCCAAAATTCAGGATCAAAATATTATGTCTGAGGCCTAGATCTCAGCCAGTCTCTGCAGGGCGCCGGTGGTGTAGGCGGACTAATCATATCTTTCAGTAAACTCGCTGCGGACCTCAATAATGATGGAGTTGTGGATGGTACTGATTTGGTACTGCTTATCAATAATCCAGGTCAGATTGAGTTATCAGTATTTAATACACAATTCGGACAGTCAAGCCCGACATCCTCTTCCGGTTTGTATGGGTTTTATTATTTTTATGACGGTAACGGAAATGTAGGTCAACTTGTTGATGATGGTGCTAATATAGCTTCCCATTATGAATATGATCCATTTGGTAACAACATAATGTCAAGTGACAACATGGCAGTAGGTAATCCTTATGGTTTCAGTACAAAATATTTTGATAATGAATATGATCTCTATTACTACGGTTATAGATATTACTTGCCTGAACTGGGTAGGTGGATGAATAGTGATCCTATTGGAGAAAATGGTGGAATAAATCTTTATGAGTTTGTATTGAATAATCCAGCAAATCAGGTAGATCCTTTTGGGTTTAATATTAGTAAATCTGGAATAGAAAACCATAGATATGTATTCACATGTAAGTGTGGCTGGTTAGATTTTGTCCATATAAAACAATATTTTGATCATTATATGAAAATAATGGATGCTATATCGCAAGGGAAGACTGTGATTCGCATGGGTGGTATAGTTCCAAAAGATCCTGAAGCTAGTGCTAAATTGTATGAAGATTATCCTATACCTCCTAATATAGAAACAGATTCAGGTCAATTCAAGTGGATCATGGAACCCCTAATTATGATTGGTAAAAAAGAGGAACAAGCAACCCTAGATTCCAATAAAAGATATTGGGGAATAGTTAAGATAAGCGATATTAGCGGC
Organism: Desulfobacteraceae bacterium; assembly: GCA_050123415.1. Classification (GTDB taxonomy): domain Bacteria; phylum Desulfobacterota; class DSM-4660; order Desulfatiglandales; family HGW-15; genus JAAZBV01. The sequence continues at coordinate 7,581 of JASFHE010000180.1, forward strand.
TTCAGCTATGAAGATCTTCCTAATGACTACTATGGAATTCTCCTTGGTAAATATGGCCACGAGAATGGAATAGAGTTTGATGTAGCATTAAAAAGATTCATTAACTACTGTGATCCTTTAGAAGGTGTTCCAGATTCTTTATATTTGTTTGATTTAAATGAAGAAGCTATGAAAAAGCGTACTCCAAATAAATCGATAAGGCAGGAGGGTCTTACTGATTGCGGTAAATGTAAAGGAGAATTCAATCCAAATTTTCACCAAGATCTTAATCCATCAATTAAATAGCAATGTAAAGAGATAGTTTCTGTGGAATATGGTGAAATATGTTGGAGTATGGGACACTTTTAAATTTAAAACCTAAAAAATATTCCATTTTTAACATTTGATGAAATAGGAGTTTTAAAATACTGAACAAACTTATAACAGCTTAAATTGTATATAGCAGGATTTTAAAATTATTTAAACACATAAATACGGCATCGAACGGGAGTAAGAACATGATTTCTTCCAAAATTAAGATCGGTTGGCGTTCTTTAATTATCTTTACAATAAGTGCTTTTTTATATCTCTTCTCCAGCACCGTCCAGGCACTTGAAATCAGTGTAGAACCTGCTGCTTCCACTATAGGTGAAAATGAGACTGTTCAGCTGGATATCTATGTGAACAGTTCTATCTCACTTATCAGTATGGGAGTAAAGGTATCATTTAATCCGGCAGTACTAACTGTTGTAAGTGCTGACAAGAATACTGATTTCATCAATGGTTTTATGATGGATGAAGATGGAGATCCCGGCACAACCTCCGATCAATATACAAACCCTCCAGTTGAAACAGACAATACTTCCGGTTCGGTGACAATGCTTGGCGGACGATTTATTGGAACATCTACAACCGGTTTAAGCGGCAAGGTGCTGTTGGGCACTATTGTTTTTGAAGGAGTGTCCTTCGGATCAAGTAATATTACCGTTGATCTTGGCAGGTATCATCCTGAACATCCGGTTGAGACCTATAACAATTTCGTCAATATTGACGGAAGTGTGGATGAACCCACAAATTTGGGCATACTTGGATCAATCACTGTAACTACATCTCCTACTGACACGGATAACGACGGAATCCTTGATGACGGTGATAACAGCGGAACAGCTGGTGACAACCCATGTGCCGGTGGACAGACAGAAGATTGCGATGATAACTGCCCGGCAATTCCAAACCCTGCACAGGAGGACATTAATAATAACGGGGTCGGCGATATCTGTGAAACATTAATAACAGTCCCTGCTCTAACAGGCATGGTACAGGCTGATGCTGAGTCATCTATAGTTGCAGCAGGCTTTGTAATAGGGACTATAACATCACAACCTAGTTCCACTGTTCCATATGGTAATGTAATCAGCCAGAGTCCTTCGGCAGGCGTCGGAGTAATATCCGGAAGCGCGATTGACCTTGTGATCAGCTCTGGACCTGTTCTTATTTCCGTACCAGAAGTAACGGGCATGACACAGGCAGAAGCAGAAACCTCTATTGTATCTTCAGGTCTGGTAGTGGGAACTGTAAGCATGGACAACAGCTCCACTGTACCCGTTGGAAGTGTAATAAACCAGAACCCTGCCGCCGGTGAAAGTGTACCTGAAAACAGTTCAGTAAACCTGGTTGTATCATTAGGACCGATTATAGTGATTGTGCCAAACCTTGAGGGCATGTCTGCCGATAATGCAGAAGCAGCCATAATCAGCGCAGGATTGACAGTTGGGATAATCACCTATGAAAACAGCGATACAGTACCTGAAGGCATGGTAATCAGCCAGATACCTGCGAATGGAGAAAATATATCTGAAGGAACTCCGGTTGATATTACGATATCGCTTGGACCATTAATGATTACTGTGCCTAACGTTGTAGGTCTATCTCTGTCATCTGCTGAGACGGCCATTATTGATGCGGATTTATCAGTGGGCATTATTTCACCTGAACTTGGTGCAAATGAGCAATATGATAAAGTAATCAGTCAAATACCCGAGGCAGGTACAGAAGTTTCAGAAGGGACTGAAGTTGATCTTGAATTCTCAGTGATTGATATTGAGACTCTTGTTGTCTTCCAGGAGGATTTTGAAACAGGAGGACCTGACTGGCAAATCTCAAATGGAGTCTGGGAGGTAGGAACACCGACATCAGGCCCAGGAAATGCTTTTACTGGTACACAGTGCGCTGGAACAGTGCTTGGAGGAAATTATCCGAACAATACCTATAGTCGCCTGATTAGTCCGATCGTTATATTGCCTATTGTCAGCGGAGATGAAGAGATCCATCTTCGTTTTTGGCAATATTTTTCTATTTATGCATATGATGTCAGTTACAGTCAGGATCGCGGCTATGTGCAAATATCAACATATGATGAAGTCGATGGCTGGTCTGCATGGCAGAGTGTGGGCACGCTTCTTCAGGACTATAGCCAGGGCTGGTCTTTTAATTCCGTTGATCTGACTGTCTATGAAGGTCAAAAAGTGCGGATTGCTTTCTATCAAACAGCTGACGAACAGGATGTAAGTACCGGTTGGTATATCGATGATGTACAGATCGTTTCCAAGGTGCCTGAGTTTGACGGGACATTTGAAAGCGATTGGGGTGACTGGCATGCTGATCGTGGTGTGTGGCAGATAGGTGATGGAACCAGAACCGGTGGAGATGGCACTCGCATGGTTGGAACTGTCATTGGCGGAAATTATCCCAACTATACTGACAGTCGTCTGATAAGCCCATCGATCACTCTTCCCTCAGCCAGTGGAGATGAAGAGGTTCACCTTCGCTTCTGGCAGAGTTTTTCTATTTATGCCTATGATGTTAGTTACAGTCAGGACCGCGGCTATGTGCAAATATCAACATATGATGAAGTCGATGGCTGGTCTGCATGGCAGAGTGTGGGCACGCTTCTTCAGGACTATAGCCAGGGCTGGTCT
>JASFHE010000181.1:0-10522 GCA_050123415.1 Desulfobacteraceae bacterium
GTTTCATTTGGTATGGCCTCCTTCTCTTGCTTTGGGGTAAAGCTTAAGAAGGCCATACCTCCTTTTTCTCTTTCATTCAAGATAATTTCTACTTATTTTACATTTTTGCAAGTGCCTCCAGTAATTACACATTTTACGTGCCAGATCGTAATGCTTACCCACAAAGGGACGCCAGCATTTTGCCAGTGTTTCAAAAAAGAACCAGAGATCAACGGAATGGAAGGCGCCCGGATTGTCCCAGCCGGGAATCTCTGCATCAAATACCCAGTAATATATCGGGGTTTTATCACCAGTCCCTGCCTTTGCCTTCCCTATAAGCCTGATTGAGTATTCAAGGTGGCTTACAGTAGCCCTGTAGAGCATTTCGGAAATACTGCCGGTCTCTGATTTACAGAAATTGAGAAATTCGTCTGCATCATCTCCGTAGGCTTCTCTGGCAAATGCCTCAAACTCTTCGACACTCTTTACCAGGGGGCGGTCCGGAAATTCAGTGGCTGTATGCCCGAACATCATGGGAACCAATTGACAGGTATTTTCCATGAACAGTTCGCCGGAATCGCCTGTATGAAATTTTCCGTCAATTACAGGGCCCCAGAAGGCCTTGTAATCCACCATCCTGTCCCTTAAGAATACGGAATCCAGATTGCGCGCTTCTTCAAGGGAAGACACTCCTAAAAATTTGAAGAATTCAACTCCGTCCTGCTCTGCCCTTGGCAAATCCTTTTCCTCATGAAAAAGGTTACCGGGATAGGCGGTCATTGTGAGGCCGCTGTCTACGATAGCCTTCTGAAACAGTCCTTCATTCTGAGGTGAAGTCACATGATCCATTACACTGCCTCCGCCTGCAGACTGCCCTCCCATTGTGATGTTGCAGGGATCTCCTCCAAATGCAGTGATATTCTGTTTTACCCAGCGAGTACCGAACTGCTGGTCCAGAAGACCGAAGTTGGCCGGTGCTTCCGGGCTTTCCGCAGTGATCTCCGGATGACATAGAAAACCAAAGGCATTCAGCCTGTAATTGATTGTGACAACGACTATTCCGCGTCTTGCAATACGCTCGCCGTCAAATTCCATTTCAGCAGTATTTCCTTCCTGAAAGCCGCCTCCAAAATACCATACAAATACCGGCAGTTTTTCATCTGCTTTTTTTGCGGGTGTCCATATGTTTAGATGCAGTGAATCTTCATCCATTTCAATAGACGTATCCACATTCCATTCTCTTGTATAGATAATTTCAGGATCTTCACCCGGAATGTGCTGCATCGAGATAGGTGCGAATTTGTAGGCATACAGGACCCCATCCCAATCCTTTGCAGGCTGAGGAGCTCTCCATCGATTTTCGCCAACCGGTGGCGCAGCAAAGGGTATCCCCTTAAAGGATGTAATACGCGGATCAGCCGCCGGCAGACCTTCAACCACACCGTTTTCAACGGTGACTTTTTTTAGCATAATAATTCTCCTTCCTTATTTCTACAGCGGGTGTTCTCAAGGGAACATCTCATTATCCCGTTTTTAAAAAAATTATTTATCAATCTTTACCTTAATCTGAGTAAAGGAATGGGCAGGAAAAGAATATGTCATCCTGTTTCCCTTCACCTTTTTCCTATTTAATAGAAAATCTATAGATAGTGTCCGTATTATATTCTTCTCCCGGATTCAAAATGACAGAAGGAAATTCCGGTCTGTTCGGCGAATCAGGGTAATGCTGTGTTTCCAGGCAGAATCCGCTGCGAATTCCATAGGTCCTGCTGCTTTTTCCAATAATACTCTTGTTCAGGAAATTACCGCTGTAAAATTGAATCCCCGGTTCTGTTGTATATACCTCCATATACCTTCTGGTGACCGGTTCATAAACCGCGGCCGACAGGACCGGCTCGGTGCCATTGCCGGAATTTATTACCCAGTTATGGTCATAACCATTACCAAATTTCAGTTGTTCATAATCCGAATCAATCCTGCCACCGATAGCAGTGGGATTTCTGAAATCCATGGGTGTATTTTCCACTGACCGTACTTCTCCGGTTGGTATTGAACCCCGGTCCGTCGGCGTAAAAGCATCGGCATTCAGCATTAACTGATGATCAAGGATATCTCCGGCCCCATCTCCTGAAAGATTCCAGTATGTATGATTTGTCAGGTTTACAACAGTTGGTTTGTCTGTTGTTGCAGTGTAATAAATACTTAATGAATTGTCATTTGACAGAGTATAGACCACGATAACATTAAGGTTTCCGGGAAACCCTTCTTCCCCATCTTTACTGAGGTAGCTTAGTCTCAGGGAAAGACAATCTTCTCCGGTAATCGCCTCGGCATCCCACAGAACCTTATCAAATCCCTTGACTCCACCGTGTAAACTGTTTTTCCAGTTGTTTCTGGCCAGCGTGTACTCCTGACCATCAAGAAAAAACTTTGCATTACCTATCCTGTTGGCGTACCTCCCAACAATAGCTCCAAAATAAGTATTGCTGCCTAAATAATAGTGAAGATTATTAAACCCAAGGACAATGTCATCAAATTTACCGTTTTTATCCGGCGCCTTTATTGATGTTACAATACCGCCATAGTTGGTTATTTTTACCTCAATATTATTGGCATTTTTTAATGTATAGATATCAACTTTTTTCCCTTCAAATTCGCCAAAGGATTCTTTAAGAATTGTCATCTGCTTATTTCCCTTATTTAGAGGTGTTGTTCTTAAACATCCGACAGAAAAAATTAATACTGCTGAAAGAGTAATCGATCTTAAAAAACAGGTCATGGAAAAATCCTTGAGTACCTTTAATAATATTCAGCTCATAATTCTTTTTTGCCCGCAGCCCCGTTATCAGGCTTAGGGGCGCAGGTTCCGGCCTTATATTCCCATTAAAATGATACCCATATAAATTAACAGGTTTACAAAAGGCCAGACCAGTAAACTGTTAAAAATCCTGACTTGCTTTTCTTCATTATCAATACAGGCCACCACAAGTCCGCCGCTTCCGGAAAAAGGAGATACAGAAGTAGCTATAGAGCCAACGGCTATTGCTGAAAAGAAAAGGCCGGGAGAAATCGATAATCCGGTTGCAAGCCCCGGAACAAGGGCAAAGAAAGTGGTATTAACTACAAAACCACTCACAAAAAGGCTCATGATACCGGAAAAAACTGATAATAAAATCTGTACCAGCCCTCCGGATAGGCTGCTGTCTGAAAGGTAACCGGACATTATTTCAACTATGCCTGTCTTCCCTGCTACTGCAATCAGCATGCCCATACCGCAAATCGTTGTAAGGGCATGCCACGGTACTCTTTTAAATACTTCTTTTTCATCACCAAGTTTTAACACTCTGGCCAGGATCGAAGCCATAAATGCGATAAATGTCAAATATATCTTGTCATTAAATTTTCCAAAAGAAGTTATGGGCGGGAATAGCACTTCAAGCAGCGGTGCAACAAGAAGAACAAAGACAAATATACCGATAACCATAAGTGTTTTTAGTTGTTCCGCGCTGTAGGGTTCCGGTTTTTCCAGAGAAGGGGCCTTTACCCTGTATCCTTTAAAAAGAATGTATGAAAGGATGAATACCGTGGAAAACAGCAGGGTAGCCTGTAACATGGCCTGATTACCGTAAGAATTAGCAACATCCGGAGCGTACCCCCCAACCGGCCAGCTCTCTTATAAAAATACCGATTGTGCTTATGGGTGAAAAACCACCGATACTTATTCCCGAGACAACCGAAACTGATGCAAGAAGGTAATTCATACGGGTTATTTTTGCTATTGATATGGCAATGGGAATCAGCATGACAGTAGCCCCGTCTCCCGCACCGATACCGGATATCATTATTGCGATTGCAAAAAGGGCGATTGCAATGAACCAGGGATTTTTTCTTGAAGCATATACAATCTTCAGTGAAAGTTTTTCCAGGGAACCGTTCAGAACGGAATACCCGTAAAAGAATGTCACTGAAAAAAGCATCATGAAAATCTTTATCGGCCAGAGGATCACAATATCTCCTGGCTTTATATCAAGTACGAAAACACCAAGAATATAGGACGCAGCAATTGCCCAGAGTCCGATATTGGTCTTTGTAAAATAGCCCAGCAGAATCACTAAAATAATTGCTGTTAAGCATATAAAAACAGCGTCCGGCATTATTTGTCCTGTTATACTGTTAGCCCAGGTGATTTAATTTATGTTAAATAAATCCTTCTCCTTTTAACCATACAAGAAAAAGGTCAGACCAGGCATCGCTTGGTAACCCCTGTTTTTCAATACCGAAGCCACCCCTTCCTTTTGAAAAGACATGAAGTTCCGTAGATTTACCTGCCTCGTTCCATACGGAATACAGTGCAACGCAGCCCATAGATACAGGTTTGTGGTTTGCTGCCACAGCAATAAACAGAGGAGGCGCATTTTGAGGGACATGAACATCAACCATAGAAGGCCCGTACAGGCTTACAACGAAATCGGGATATCCTTCCGGATCATCCAGAAGGGCAGTCCCGACTGCGACCCCTCCCCCTGCTGAAAAGCCCATGATCCCGATTTTATTTGGATCAATGTGCCACTTTTCAGCATTTCTACGGACCAGGCGAATAGCCTGCTGGCCATCATTTGTTGCAAGACGAATAACATTATTCAGTTCATGGTTATCTGGTGCCGGGTTTGCATTTGCATATTTGAGTGACAATTTGATTTTGGAAGGATCCATAGGTGCCATTTTCGAATTGCCTGGGTTATAAAGCCTGTATTTAAGGATAAAGGCAGCAAATCCCTGTTTATTGAGCCATTCGGCTACAGCTCCATCCAGGCTTAACATCCGAAATGCCCCGGCTGGACATATTATTACTGCGGCTCCATTGGCAATAGAAGGGGCAGGAAGGTACACTGTCATAGTAGGGTCAACAACATTTTGCACAATGGAACCTCTGCCGGGAAAAGAGGATATCTTTTCATCATAGTTCCAGTTCTCAGATCCTGGTGCTTTTCCTTCCCATAAACAAATTGTTTCCTGGGCAATTGTTGAAGAATTTATACCAGGTATCATAATCATGGCGATTAATGCTAAAATTAATGAGATCCTGCTCATTATTTTTTCCTCCTGAAGCTACGGCATAGCACACTCATAGGATTCTGCGTTTTCAACCGGACCACCCTTATACTTCGGATAAGTTGGATAGGAACACATGGGAAGGCTTTTATTCCCTCCAGTGGCCGTAGCGGACATGGGAGTAGCTATACCTTTTTCAACCCAGTCAACAAGAAGTTTGAAACGGTTAAAGCCGGTTGGTATCGGGTTGGAAGGAATTGACTTCCCATCACCATCTACTGAATAGTTCTTGCCCATCAGGCCATGGTTTGCCTGGGGAATTACAAAAAAACGGGCGAATGTATCTACTGCCTCTCTTCCCATTTTATCTATTACTGACTGATAGTAATCGAGCTGTGCACCGGGAGATGCAAGTGTGTCATTTGTACCTATGGCGACGATCATCTTTCCGCCACGCTTCAAAAATGCACCAAGATCAGGATCGGTAGAGTCTAGAATTAAGGATATCTCTTTTCTCCTCTCATTCAACTCACCTCCCTCAACATAGTCGAGAGGATTGGCCTTTAAGTCCTGCATCAGGAATCCGGTAACTCCAAGCACTCCAAGATGAGTGTGCAGAGGAGCGTTTTCATCAGCGCCTTCCTGTCCACTGTATCTTCTGGACTCTATCAAACCACTGCCGGATGGGTCTGTGTTTGGCAGCCACATACCGAATGATTTAACATTATTTGCAAGCGGTGTTGCAAATTGGTACCTGCTGTAAACAAAGTTCAGAGTGTCTATCTGTCCATCAGTAAGGCATGCATCGGCGCTTGTGTCAGAAGGATTAGGATCTTTATTATCAGGACATCGTTTTGATTCCCATGGATTTCTTCCCTGTTTGCCCTGTTTAACATCAAATATCTCTCTGCAGGCCATGTAATTGTTGATGATTCCATCAGAAAGCCCATCTAGTTTGTCGCATTGACGAATAAACTCATTTGCAATTGCATTAGTCTTGGCAGGAGTCACCCAGTTTTTCAGGGGTTTTTCATGGATTCTGATCAGTTCAGGTGCCAGCATCAGGGATGAGAAGTTTACAATAGGAACATTTGCAGCAATCCCATTATAGTCTTCGGGATACCTCTGGGCTACCGTAAGGGCTTCTCTGCCTCCCTGGGACCCTCCGAAATAATAATTATATTGTGGTTTTTCGCCATATGCCCTTTCCATCAAAACCATGGCTGCATCATGGGTCTTTTTCATCTACATGTAACCAAGGTTTTTTATTGATTCTTCATTTAATGTCCAGTCATTTGGATTCCCTGAAACCGGGCGCTTTTTGGCTGGACCCTTGGAAAACCCCATCATAGGCCCCATTGAATGTCCGGAATCGCTGCCGTATGTGGCAAATCCAAGGTTTAAAAGAGATGTGCTGGAAGACATATCCGTACCGCCCTGTAAGGTTCGGGATGAATCCGTTCATACCAGCACCTCCCATCTGGGCAGCCCTGTGACTCCATGAAGAGGGAAGGGCTACACGGAAATTAATAGGTCTGGCATTAGATTCCTTTGAGACCGGGACAATGGAACCGTCTACGGTGCAGTAACCTGGATTTGGTCCATTGGCTTTTGACCATACTGGCGGTTTAAGAGTTACTCCGGAGACTGGTTCACCAATGGCTGAAACAGGTATTGAACTGCCGAAATTTTTTACAGTACAATCAGATTCAGTGATGATTACAGCTTTTTGGGGTGTTCTGTGGCGATTAAAAAAATTGAAAATGCTCGGCAATACAAGGGGAATCATGCCGCCATGATCAGCATCCACTTCCATATACTCTATTTTAAATCCACGTTTTTTCATCCAGGCAAGCATGGCTTTGCTTCCAATATGAGAGGGAGCGGCTCCTGTACCTTCTGTCATGAATACAGGCATTTCCCTTATATTGTCCCAGGGATAGTTTGTTTCATCCACAAAGGGACCTGACAAAGGAGCGATCGCAGCAAAATACTGAGCATACTTTGCACCGAGATACCAGGTTCCCCCGCTTCCCATTGAATGACCTGCAAGGAATATTGATGAAAGGTCTACAGGGTATTCATTGAGGACTATCTCGATCGTGTTAATAACATCCTTTTCACTCAGCTGAAGAGTTTTTTTCTTTTCCGGTGTTACGGATGCACGCTGTTTTGCAGCTGCTTCAGGATTCCCGAACACAGCAGGAAGACGCAGGGGCGTGCCATAGGCACCCATTCGCGAATAGCCTAAAGGAGACAGTAAAATGTATCCGTGCTTTTCAGCAAGGCGAATAAGTTGTTTTTCATTTGCGTCCACATACCGGTTTTCATCAGAGCCTGCGCCGTGTAAAAATACTACTAACGGAAGTGAGGAATTGCCGTCCCATGAAGACGGAATATATAAACGGTAGGGCATTTCTGAATCTGCTGCCGGGAAGTAATATTTTTGGTGCAGGTCTCCTTTTGCCCGCCAGTCCGGATCAGTAGATCTTACAACTGTCTTTGCCAGTGCCCTGGATTCCTTAATCTGATCTGCTGCATTAATGTCACAGCCATATTCTATGGTTGAGGTTGTCCGGGCTTCTGTAGAACAATAAAAAAGCATAAGGGAAATGAAAAAAGTAACAATACCAGACAACCTGTGAAATTGTTTATTCATGATGCCTCCTTTTAAGTAAACCCACAGCCAAGCTGTTCCTCGAAAAAACAATTAAGTATATAAGTATACAAAAGGCATAATAGTGTCAATTACTATTTCAGGATATCTGCACTAAAGCCGCAAATCGGGCTGAAAGATATCAATCAGGAATATCAATTGGTTAGTGTGGGAAGGGAGGTTGTTATCGCGAATTCAATTTATATGGATTATCTCCCAATCAGTTGGGAGATAATCCAATAACATTTATAACAAAGATGATGTTCTAAAGACGAACATATCGCCTCTAAAATAACTTTGACTGAGAAACAGGATCTCACCGGAAACTGAATGATAAGTTGTTTCATTAAAAAAGACAGGAGCTCCGAAAGGGATCTCCAGAGCACTGGATACGTCGAGATCAGCTACAATAGATCTTAAAGTCTGGTTTACTTTATGAATTTTAGCTCCCATAGCCTGTTCAATTGTACTCAGAATATCATCCTTTTCAGCCATCTTTTTGGTTATACCTTTGCAGTGAGTCGGGTCTGCATAGTAAGTATTAAAGGAAACCGGAAAACCTTTATATATCCTGTTTCGTTTTAATCGCCATATCTCCTGTTCGGAATCCATTGAGAGAAAATTCTGTACATATTTCGAGGCTATTGTTCTCGTAATATCGAGTACTTTCACCCTGGTATTAAGTTTATCAATTGATTCTTTCAGTTTTTTAAAACTTCTGCCCAGTTCAAACTCCAGAGGTGCCGGATCTATTTCTGATACAGTTGTCCCTAAACCGCGCCGCCGCTCTACAAAGCCATCATTTTTTAATTTTTCCATGGCTTTACGTATGGTTATATTACTTGTTTGGAACTCCTCCTCCAGCTCCTCTCCCGTAAAAAGCTGCTTACCCGGATTGTATTCTCCTGATAATATGCGTCGCTTCATAGTCTCCGCAATCTGCATAAAAAAAGGGACAGATGAATTTTGATCAAGGGATATTTTTTCTTTTTTCAATTTTTTATTTGCCATTATGGGTGTCCTGAAATTAATTGTCCGGGATTATTAATAAAACAAACTTACTCGATATATTTATAAAATGATCATTAGGTATACTTGTATACATAAATTAAAAATATATCAATGACTTTATCTAATAAAATTACAAAGGATTACGCCGTGATCTTTGTCAGAAGAATGTTTTCAAAATTGACATCTAATATTTGTAAATGTATAAAAGTATATCAATATACAATAAAAATGCAAAGGAGATTTTCAATTGTACAGGTATACATCTTACTTAATATGCGGGCTTCTTCTAATTTTTCTGCTCTCCTGCAGTATATCCGAAATAAATAAAACAGCATCCGGTAAAATGCCTGCATCTCCAAAACCCGGAGACTGTAAGGCATGTCATAAAGATAAAAATGTTTTACCCGGGGAGCATGTTGATACTAGTGACATGGCAGGTAATGAATGCGGAGCGTGCCATGATGATGAAAACAGCCTGAAGAATAAAATTCCTTTGAGCCATGAACACCAGCTGGAAGGCATCACATGTACAGGATGCCACGAAAACCCTGATGAGCCAAAAGGTGCTGACACAAAGGTGTGCCTGAATTGCCATAATGACATGAATTCATTAATCGAGGCCACCAGTAACCTTGAGTTAAACCCGCATTTTTCTCCGCATGACGGGAAAGTCCCGGACTGTAACCGATGTCATCATCAGCATAAAAGTTCGGAGATTTTTTGCTCTCAATGCCATAACGTAGAATAAAAGCATGCATTTAGTCACAGGTATGGTGTTTTTTGGGTTTGATGTGTTATTTATTGAGCCGTGACTCCTCATTTAAAAATATGTTATTATTACCCACAACTTTTCAGTGGGAGGGAGGACCTATGAAAAACAAATCAGTTTATTCTTTATCATTAATTTTTATTTTTCTCCTTTTTGCGTTTCCAGGATTGGCTGCCGAAGACACAAAAATAGTGGTGATGAATCCTCGGGGCATTATGCCTGAAATTCGAAAAATTCCAATGGCGCCCCGGCCAGAGACTCTCGATAAAAAGACCGTTTATATTGTGGATACCAAATATCCCAATACCAAACCCTTTGTTAATGAGCTTTTTACCGCTTTAAAAGCCAAATATCCGAAAACAAACTGGGTTCTTAAGGAGAAGTTCGGCGGATACATGGATGACGACCCTAAACTTTGGAAAGAGATCAAAGAAAAGGCTTCGGGCGCTATTGTCCTGGTAGGCCATTGAAGCAGCTGCTCGCCGGCAGTTGTCGGCCATGCAGTAACCCTCGAAAGAATAGGTGTACCAGCAGTCCCCATGATTACCCAGCGTTTTGAAGAACTGGTAACAACTACTGCCTTTAAAAAAGGCATCCCCAACCTGAGGATAGTGTATACTCCCCATCCCATCACAGACAGACCTGCAGAGTTATGCAGGGAATATATTGCAGGAAATGACTTCATAGCAGGCAAACCCATGCTGGAGCATATATATGCAGGCCTGACTACACCCCTCTCTGCAGGTGACGCCAAGGCCGGATTCCTTGAGCGGGAACCAAGGCCAAGATATTTTCCCGCTGATACCCCTGAGAAACTGACGGAGTTTTTTCACAGCCAGGGCTACACCGATGGAAATCCGATCATCCTCCCGACCGAAGAAAAAGTTAAGGAGATGCTCAATGCCACAAGCCATGATCCGGAGGAATGGGTGGGCCAGATGCGTCCTTCTCCTCCCCACGAGGCGTGGTATTACAACGTTGAAATGGTCGCGGTTAACGCAGTAATGGCAGGTGCAAAACCCGAGTACTTCCCGGTTATCCTTGCCATTGCCTCA
>JASFHE010000182.1:0-10516 GCA_050123415.1 Desulfobacteraceae bacterium
TATAGGCCACACGCGCTACCTCTATAAAGCGAGAGAACTTGGTAATTTTCTTATAGTGGCTGTAAACAGCGACAGGTCTGTAAGATCCATCAAGGGAGCTGAACGGCCCGTTATATCTGAGAATGAAAGGGCTGAAATGCTGGCCGCCCTTGGTTGTGTAGATATGACAGTTATTTTTGATGAAGATACTCCCTATGAAGTTATAAAAATACTTGTCCCCGATGTTCTGGTAAAGGGCGGAGACTGGAAGGAAGAGGATATTATCGGATCCGATATTGTAAAGAAAGCCGGGGGAGAGGTAAAAGGCATAACTTTTGTGGACGGTTCATCAACAACGAATATTATAAACAGGATAAGATAGTGGCCATAAATGATCAACCGGGACAGCAAACAGTTTTGGCTTTATCCGCCAACGCCAGGAGCCCTGCAAAATTATCAGGTTTTGTCACGTAATCGTACACACCTAATTCAGTGCAATATTGCTTATCATTTTCAGAATCGGATGTACTCAATATGAGAATCGGCATATCTGCGTATTCGGGATTCTGCCGGATCGCCTGCAAAGCTTCCCGTCCATCCATTCGCGGCATTTTAAGATCAAGTAAAAGACACCCCGGCCTTGTTGACCCGTTTGCGGCATATTGTTCACGGCCAAACAGATAATCAAGCAGTTCTACTCCGTCTTCTACAAAAAAAAGCCTGTTTGAAAAACCGCCTGTCCGGAAGGCCTGCTCAATCAGGAAACGATCATCCGGATCATCTTCTGCAACTAAAATAACAGACAGCTCTTTTTGCGGATTATTCGGACTCATGTGCCTGCCTTATTGGTAGAGTTACAATAAATAGGGAGCAATCTGCGGAGTACTCGAATAATCGCAGACGGACATCCATAAAACCTGTATCCGTCAATTTGTTGTAAAGATGATTCGTTACCATTCCGGGATATCCTGTTCGAGTTTTTCTTTGGATTTGATGAACGATCAGGAGTATCCCACAGGTAAATATATTTGCCAAGATTTTTATTCTCAGGAAACGGTCCACTGAAAATACATAATTAGTGCCCATCCAGAAAGAACCAAAATCTTGATGGAGCTTTCAGCATCCAGCTATCAGCCGTCAGCTAAGACTCCGTTTTAAAAGCATTTTGCTGAAAGCTGAACGCTGATGGCTGACTGCTGTCATTCAAAAACGATAGTTTTTGGATGGACAGCATTTACCTTCTTTTATTAAAATGCCCAAGTGTAAAATTATTTTTCCTCGTGCGCAGGTATTGTTATCACAGGGCATGTGGAGAGACGCACCACTTTTTCAGTAACAGAGCCAAGTAAAAGATGCCTCCATCCGGTGAAGCCGTGGGTCCCCATAATAATAACACTCGTATTTGATTCTTCGGCATATCTTGCTATTTCTTCGGCAGGATTCCCATGTAAAAGTTCAGTTTTTGCCTTCACATCTCCGGATATCTTTTCTTTCAGGGTCAAATTCAGAGATTCCGTTGCCTGTCCATCCACTTCAGCAGGCACCTGTGTCGCGATATACCCGCTGGCTGCCGGTTGCCCGGGCGCAAAGCCGGGTGCGGTCGGAAAAGCCTGAATGGGTGATATCACATGAAGAATTATCAGTTCTGACCTGAACTCTTTTGCCAGGTCATCAGCAGCATTTAATGCCATATATGAAGGTTCGCTGAAATCTGTCGGACATAATATTTTTCTAAAAAGCAGCATATTTCTTCTCCTGTTATATAAATTCGATTTTTTATGTCTATATATTTATATAGGATTAACCATGTATATTTTTGTCAGAGTCCGGTAAGACCGTCCAGATCGTTGCTGCTGAAGCCATTTCCGAATTCATAGTATGCTATATCCTCCGAATATGGCAGCATTCTCACCGTCTGATCCGAGACATTTTTTTTCAGATCACACCTTGAGCAATTCCACGAGTCCCATGCCATATCAATAGCGTAGTCAAGACAATGGCTGTAGTGACAGCAAAACAGGTTCCTTCCGCCTTCATTGCTTTTCGTTGGTCTGCACTTTTTCATTTCATACCTCCTCGATCAATTACAGGTTCTTTATACCGGGACGGTAACTACAGGAACAGACCGTCTTCATATCTTATTGTCAGATAATCTATCCCTGTCAGAGTGTTTTTTAAATAAGGTCTATGCTGTATTTTGCCGTCATCAAAAATTTAGAACACTCCCGCAATCCATTGACCGCATGACGGGCAGGCTGAATTCCGGATACGGTTCATATCTACAAAAAATCCATTCCTGCGTATAAGCGCCTCACCGCAGTCCGGGCATAGTGTTTGTGTAATATCTCCCAGCACATTCCCTTTATAGATGTATTTCAGCCCAACCCTTTTACCGACATCACATGCAGTATTCAGCGTGTCCAGAGGTGTGGACTCACTTGTCATAAAGTTATAATCCGGATGGAACCTTGAGATATGCCAGGGTATGTTGCCATCCAGTCCTGCGATAAATTCGGCTATGTTCGTGAGTTCTTCTTCACTGTCATTCTGGCCGGGAATAATCAGAGTTGTTATCTCCAGCCATATCCCCAGGTTTTTCATTTCCTTTATTGTATTGAGTACCGGCTTCAGACGTCCGTGACAGGTATTGATATAAAAATCATCATTGAATGCCTTAAGATCCACATTACATGCATCAAGGTGTGGAGCTATCATTCTGAGTGCATCTGTAGTCATATAACCATTGGTTACCATAATATTGTACAGGCCATGTTCTTTTGCAGGACGTGCAGTATCAAGTGCATATTCAAAAAAAATTGTAGGTTCGGTATATGTGTATGAGATACTTTTACAATGCTGTTTAAGGGCATAATCAACAGCATCTTCTGGCAATAATTTATATTTATTCAGTTCTCCCTCTTTCCGGATAAAAATCTGGGATATCTCCCAGTTTTGACAAAAACCGCAACGGAAATTGCATCCGGAAGCAGCAATAGAAAAAGTCCTGCTTCCCGGAAGAAAATGATAAACGGGTTTTTTCTCAACAGGATCGATGTTTGCCGCGACTGCTTCACCATAGGCATAAGTATACAGTTTACCATCTCTGCTCTCCCGAACCCTGCAAAACCCCGATTCCGAGTCTTTTATCTTACAGTAATGGCTGCAGAGATAACACCGGACAGTTAGATCATCAAGGCATTCATAAAGAAGTGCTTCTTTAAGCATATTTCCCCTTTAATAAAAATAATCCCCCAAAGGCAGTTCAACAGGCATATTCATTTTTTTACTCCTTTATTTACTGGTTGCGATTCAGAAATATCTTAAATTAAAAAAAAGAAATTGCATATGGGGTTGAACATGTATTTTAACTTTTGTAAGGTGTGAAAAAAAATATATCACCTCCGGGCTTCACATTTAAAATAAGGATCAAAAGATAAATGAAACTTCCTGATCCCATAAAAATTTTGCTGGTTGAAGATGATGAAGATGATTTCATCATAATCAGAGATGTCCTCTCAACAGTCAGGAGACAGGAATTCGGGCTTGACTGGGTAAAGGACTTTGATGAAGGCCTTCAAAAAGCAGAAGCATCTGTACATGATCTCTGTATAGTGGATTATTTTCTCGGCGAGCGCAACGGCATAGAATTTATTGAAGAATATATTCGACTTAATCTTGAAGAACCAATAATCATTCTTACCGGCCAGGGGGATTTTAATATTGATATGCTGGCAATGAAAAAGGGGGCTGTAGACTATATAGACAAAAACCAGCTCGATCCGATTCTGCTTGAACGGTCAATACGCTACGCTGTAAGAAACAGCAAAATACTGAATCAATTGAAACAATCGGAAAAACAACTCCATCATTTATCCTTAAAAATACTGGATACACAGGAGCAGGAAAGAAAAACCGTCGCACGCGAATTACACGACAGTATCGGGTCGAGCCTGACGGCTATCAGGTTCGCACTTGAGCAAAAAATAAGAAGCATGGGCCCTTCACCGGAGCCGGCCTCCGGCAGTATATCTCTTGAGCAAATAATGAATATGCTCAGAGATGTGATAGAGGAGTCACAGAGAATAGCTACAGACCTTAGGCCTTCCATGCTGGACACACTGGGCCTTTTGCCATCCATACGTTCACTATGCAGGAGACATAGTGAAGTCCATCATAATATGGATCTGGATGTAAGGCTGGAGATTGAGGAAGATGATATACCTGAAAAACTCAAAATCAACTGTTATCGGCTGATACAGGAATGTTTCAACAATGCGGCCAAGCACAGTGGCGCTGACAGGCTTCGGTTGTATATGGGCAGGTCGGGGGATTTTCTGATTTTGACTGTAAACGATAATGGAAAGGGTTTTAATGTGAAGGAGGCATTGAGCATCTCAGCAAAAAACAACCGTTTAGGCCTGCATGGCATGATAGAACGGGTAGAGCTTGCCGGTGGTGAGATTGAGATTACATCAGGCGAAGACCGGTCAACGGAAATCAGGATTCGGCTTCCTCTTAATACCTAGAATTACTTTACAACCAGTCCCTTTTCAAAAGCATATGCCGTAAGCGCAGAAGCACTGTGAAGGTCGAGTTTCTCCATTATATTGGCCCTGTGCTTTTCAACTGTCTTGATGCTTATACACAGGTAGTCGGATATATATTTGTTCTGATAACCCTCGCCAACAAGCTTTAATACTTCTTTCTCTCTCTGTGTGAGACTTTCCCAGGAAGTTTCCTTTTTAAGGGTTTTCTTTCCTTTCAGGTACCCTTCCAGTACCTTGTCGGATATGTCAGGGCTTACATACTGCCTGCCAGAGAGGACAATTTTTATAGCAGACAGCACCTCTTCCCCGGAAGAGGTTTTAATACAGTATCCGTCCGCCCCCGAACGAAAGGCTTCCAGTATATATTCTTCGTCCTTATGCATTGTGAGGGCAAGTATCTTGACCTCCGGAAGCTGTTTTTTTATCTCTTTTATGGCGGAAAGACCGTCCATTCTTGGCATATTCAAATCAAGAAGCAAGAGATCGGGTTTTGTGCTTTTTACACAGCGGATCGCCTCCATTCCATCTTCAGCTTCCCCGACAACATCCAGATTCCCTTCAAATGTCAGCAGTGATCGTAAACCATCCCTGACAATTGTATGATCTTCAGCAATAACAATGCGTTTTTTATTATCCATATTTACTCCCCATTACTATTCGGGACATCTGTTTACCAATTACCCTGCCAAACTTTATTTGAAACTATTAACCAGTATCATATTACGTTATGACGGTAAATGTTTTAGAATATTAATAGTTGAATCCGGATGTTTATTTATTCATATGCGTTACAGGCAGCGTAAAAATAAAAGATGCCCCTTTTCCGGTTTCGGATCTGGCAGTAAGATTTCCCCCATGTCTTTCGACAATTTTTTTACATATCGCAAGTCCCATTCCCATTCCTTTATATTCACTTCTCCCGTGCAGCCGTTGAAAAGGTATAAACACTTTAGCAAGATATTTTTCATCAAAACCAATACCTCTGTCTTCCACCACAATCTGACAACCGGATCCATTAACTTTGTTTTCATATATCCTGACGCAGGGGACTTCTCCCTGTTTGTGGAATTTTAAGGCATTTCCTATGAGATTCTGGAATAATTGAATCATCTGATTAAAATCAGCCTCCACAGTTGGAAGGGCCGTAACTTCAATGCCTGCTTTTTTTTCCTTTATAAGTATCTCAAGGTTGGACATGGCCTCAACCAGCGCCATTGAAAGATCAATTTTATCGAATGGTTTTTCAGTAGTGTTAACACGTGAATAATCAAGGAGTGATGATATCAGGCCCTGCATTCTTTCTACGGAATTCTGCATGCGGGAAATATAATCACCTACCTGTTCACAGGAGCCCGAGTTGATTTTTTCAGAAATCATGCCCCCGAAAGTACGGATTTTTCGTAAAGGCTCCCGAAGATCATGTGAGGCAATAAAAGAAAAATCCTGCAGCTCCTGATTCCGCCTTTCAAGCTCTTCAGTCCTCTCCTTTACTTTCATTTCAAGGGTCTGTTCAATCTGCTTTCGTTCGGTAATGTCCTGAAAAATCGTGGCAAAGGTATATTTCTTTGTGCTGTATACCGCAACTTCAAACCACTTTTTTAATTCGGCAAAATAGTTTTCAAACCTTTTACTTTCTCCGGTCAGTGCAACTTCGCCGTATTTGCCAATCAGGTCGGCAGGATTATTCTCAATACCGGGTAAGACTTCGGTTACCTTTCTTCCGATAATTGTGGCTTCTTCCAGGCCTGTAAGTTTCTCAAATGCATTGTTTACCTCTATAAAAACAAAATCTTTAGGGCGTCCTTTTTCATCCGTAATAATCCGGTGCCTCGCGAACCCATCAATCATATTTTCAAAAAGGGAATGATATTCCTCCCTGCTTTGATTAATTTCTCTAAACAGCAGACTGTACGGTTTTTTTAATCCTGTAACTATAATTGCGCGGTAAAGCAGCAGAAAAGAAACAATTTTCATAAAATGGCCGGCAAAGTTGGAAAAACTGTAGACACTTATATACAGCGTAAAACACAGCTCAGCCAGAATTGTAAAAACTACTGACCATATAATCATGACAAGGACAATGCGGTCAAATGCTTTTCGATGTCGTAAAAGAAGGATGATGGAACAAAGGAGAATTGTGGAAATAATATATTCGCTGACCTTTTTAAACGGTGTAAGCCCGATGCCATCCACATAACAGACAGGAAAGATATCCCTGAAAATAAGAAAAATAATGAGGGCCGTTGCGAATAAAAAGCAGGTAAAGATAATATTTATGTTTATCTTATGCTTCAGCACAAAAGGAGCAAATACCAGGGTAATCGCCTGCATATAACGGGCTGCTATCCACAGTTGTGTGGGTAGATCAATCCCGTGCTGCTGGAAAAAAGGCATGCCATGGTAAGAAAGCATATGTAATAAATCCACAATGCTTATATAAAAAAATGCTACTCCCAGA
The DNA here is from genome assembly GCA_050123415.1 of Desulfobacteraceae bacterium. GTDB lineage: Bacteria > Desulfobacterota > DSM-4660 > Desulfatiglandales > HGW-15 > JAAZBV01. The sequence continues at coordinate 6,985 of JASFHE010000182.1, forward strand.
AAAATAATATATTCGTTATCAATAAATTTTCTTGAGTTCCAGGCGACCACAAAAATACTGACGCCAACAATAATGGAAAACAATTCCGCAAAGCTGTGGAAAAGAAGGAAATTATTCAGGTACAGGATACTGAAACATACAAGTATTAATGCTCCGGTAGCTGAATATAATATGAAGTCAAAATTTCGATCATTCATCTGTTTCTTGAATCTTCCTCAAAGGGCAAATTTTTTATATGAACCAGCAGGTAACTGTCTGATATTCAACAGGCTGAAAAGACTGTAAATATCTATACACATAGATGAAGGATTAAAGCAATAAGGTATATTAAAAAACAAATTATCCTATGGGGTGGATTACTTATTTAAAGGTAGAAACCTATGTATCTGTCCGATGTCTCCATGGGTATGGTGTGCCACAAACCCGGTGGATAAATGCGTTGTGCCCCGATAGAATACCCTGTGCCTTGCGCCCCGGGCCATGAGCCTTTCTTTTACCCCATTGACAAACCCAAAAAATCTTATATAGTAAATGAAAATTATTTCTATTTAGAGGCATTCTTTGAAGCATTATTTGAATAAAATAAGGGAAAATGGTTTAAAATTAACTCCCCTGAGAAAAGCCATAATAAAACTGTTTATAGATAATGACAGTCATATGACTCCGGAAGATACCTGGGCCGGGCTCAGGGACCAGTTTCGGAAATGCGGTCTCCCGAGCATTTACCGCAACCTCGAAAGTATGGTGGAATGCGGCATCCTCACCCGTATCCAGTTGTTTGACAGAAAAAAACATTATGGTCTGTGTAATTCAAAAAAGGATCATCATCACCATATAGTGTGTATAAAATGCGGCAAAGTGGATACCATAACCGAATGTGCAATAACCGATATAAAAAAAATCAAAGGCTATCGCATCGTGAGTCATTATATGCAGGTAAACGGTATCTGTGAAAATTGTTCGCAATAGTTCTATTTAAGCAGGTATTTTTTGAATGTTTAAAAAAATAATTATCATTATCTTTGTTCTGTTTCTTGTACAGTCATATGCCAATGGGCAGGACAAATTAAAAATTGTAACCTCAATAGCGCCGCTGGCATATTTTATTGAGAATATCGGCGGCAGCCGTGTGGATGTCACCACACTAGTTCCTCCGGGAGGAAACCCCCATACATACGAACCAACACCCCGGCAGATGAATGTCCTGAGCAATGCCGATTTATTTGTAAAAGCCGGCTCAGGCATCGAGTTTGAACTTATCTGGATGAAAAGGATCGGATCACTCAATAAAAACATGCCTGTATGCGATTCGTCCGGAGGCATTACACTTATCGATACAGCTTTTGAAGAAGATCATGAGTATGGGCAAGAGAAAGATGATAATCATGATCAGAGACATCATGGAGGAAAAGATCCGCATATATGGCTGTCACCTGTTAACGCAATTACTATTGCTGAAAACATAAGAAACAGTCTTGCAGAGACAGATCCGTCAGGCTCGGATTATTATTATAAAAATACTTTATCCCTTATTGAGAAACTAAAAACCCTTAATGAAAAGGTCACTATAGTACTTAAAGATATTTCAAAAAGGCAGTTCTTTATCTTCCACCCAGCATGGGCATACTTTGCAAGGGATTTTAATCTTGAACAGATTCCGATTGAGTTCTCCGGAAAAGAGCCCACCCCTGAAAGACTTGGGAAACTTGTAAAAAAGGCCATAAAGCTGAATATAAATGTTATCTTTTCATCACCCCAGTTCAGTAAAAAAAGCGCGGATGTAATTGCCACAGAGATAAAGGGAAAAGTTGTTTTTATTGATCCCATGTCAAAGGATTATATTAAAAACCTTGAACACACAGCACATCTTCTTCAGGAAAATCTATAATGAAAAAGGAAATTGTTTCCCTTAAAAATATCAGCGTGGAATTTGAAGGCAATACCGTACTTCACGACCATAATCTCACGATATACGATGGTGATTTCATCGGCATAATAGGCCCCAATGGTGGAGGCAAGACCACTCTGCTGAGGACAATTCTTGGACTGGTAAAACCTTCAAACGGGGAGATAAGGGTTTTTGGGACTTCACCCGAAAGGGCACGAAAGCAGATTGGATATGTCCCCCAGATGATGGAGGTAGAAAAGGATTTCCCTATAAGCGTAAGGGATACGGTTCTGATGGGAAGACTTTACCATAAAGGCCTTTTCAGGGGCCACAATAAAAAGGATTATATGCAGGTTGATCGGTCCCTCGAAATTGTTGAAATGTCTGAAATGAAAAACAGAAAAACAGGTTCTCTTTCAGGAGGTGAGAGACAAAGGGTCATGATAGCAAGAGCTCTTGCTTCCGAACCAGAACTTTTACTCCTTGATGAACCCACTGCAAGCATTGACCCAAAATTGAAGAACGATATCTATGGCCTCCTCAACAGCCTGAAACACCGGATGGCCATTATTCTGGTTACCCACGACATTGGCGTTATAAGTTCACATGTTGATAAGGTCGCATGTCTGAACTGCCGGCTTTTTTATCATGATTCAAAGGAGATTCCAAAGGAAACCCTTGAAGCCGTTTACCAGTGCCCGGTCGATATAATTGCCCATGGAACTCCCCACAGAGTATTAAAGGAACACTAGGATGATAGAAGCACTCCAGTTTGAATTTATGCAAAACGCCCTGATGGCTGCCCTCCTTGGAAGCATTGCGTGCGGAGTAATAGGCTCATATGTTGTTGTAAAAAAAATCGGCTACATAAGCGGTGGTATTGCCCATGCCTCCTTTGGTGGGCTGGGGCTTGGATATCTTATAGGAGTCGATCCCCTCCTGTGTCTCCTGCCCTTCAGCCTTGTTTCCGCATGGACCATCGGAATAATAAGCAGAAAAGCAAATGTAAGTGAGGATACCGCCATTGGTATACTGTGGACTGCCGGTATGGCCCTCGGGGTTATTTTCATTGGCCTTACTCCAGGTTATGTCCCGGATCTGTTCAGTTATCTTTTCGGAAATATCCTTACAGTGCCAAGAAATGATATCTATATAATGGCAGGCCTTGATATCTTTATAGTTCTCACAGTAATCCTTTTTTACAGGGAGTTCCTGGCCATTTCATTTGATGAGGAGTACGCCCGGGCCTCCGGTATCCACACCATGTTTTTCTATCTTTTTTTACTCACACTCGTGGCTCTTACCGTTGTAATGCTCATAAGGATAGTAGGCATTATCATGGTTATTGCACTTCTTACAATACCTCCGTCAATTGCAAAGCAGCATACTACAAACCTCAAGCCCATGATGTTTTTATCAGCAGTACTGGGAATCATATTGACCACATGTGGATTATGGATTTCCTACAGGCTGGACCTTGCATCAGGGGCAACGGTTATTATCCTTCTGGTTATTGCGTTTGTTGTTTCAACAACGATTAAAAAGGTTAAAGAATAGCGATTTACGAATTATGATTGATAATACTGGACCAGCCTTTCCCTACAATGTTAAACCTCCACTCCCAGTGTCGCCCTCAGAAGATAC
>JASFHE010000183.1:0-10502 GCA_050123415.1 Desulfobacteraceae bacterium
ATTAATGATATTAAAGAAAGTTTGAAATTTGCCTAAAAAAATTTGCGTTATTGATGGACAGGGAGGCTGGATCGGAGCAACTGTCATAAAGTATATAAGGGATACTTTTGGAGGCGCGATGAACCTTATTGCTATGGGTACAAACGACACGGCAAGCGCCGCCATGTTGAAGGCAGGGGCCAACCTGATTGCAACAGGTGAAAATTCAATATGCAGGACTGTGAATGATGCGGATATCATAATAGGTCCTGTGGGAATAACATGGCCCAATGCCATGATGGGGGAAGTGACTCCTGATATTGCGGAGGCGGTCATGTCGAACTCTGCATATAAGATATTACTGCCCTTTACCCAGGAGTCTGTCGAGATAATTGGTGTAGTAAAAGAACCATTACCGCACATGGTTGATAAAGCTGTAACACTTTTAAAGGAGGTATTAAAAAATGTGTGAAGCGAATGTATAGGCAGGTTATTCACCTAATTTACTATATGGAGAAAAAAGTCTTGACTTAATTTCATGCTCATACTAATTAAATTAGCTTTACAGCAGAAGTTGTATAAGGTTTTTAGAGAAAGACAGGATTACTAATTTCATACCACCAACGGGTGGTAATTAAAAATAAACTGAAATAAAAAGCCACGAAGGTTCATATTCCATAATGGGATTAAATCTATCGTGGCTTTTTTTATTTGAAAGGGCGGCCGGGTTCCCTGGAAAGAATTACCGGCCACCCAGTGCATAAGCCCCTCGGGGTGAGGGGTGTGTTTTTTCTACCATGAAAACACTTCCATCGTCAATCGCTTATCAGTGGTATGGCTCCTCCCCGAGATACTTACTTATTAACTTCATTTTTCACTGAATATAAGGAGAAGAGCTGAGATGAGACGGATTGGGTTATTTTTGCTGCTTTCTATGATGGGTGGTTTGCTTCTTGTAAATACGGCAACAGCTGAAGAGACTGAAGAAAAAACATTCATGCTGGATGAAATTGTAGTAACTGCTACAAAATATGAAAAATCAATTATGGATGCTCCCGGAAGCGTTGATGTTGTTGTAAAGAAAGAAATAGCAAAAAGAAGTGCAAAGGATGTGGATGAAGCGATCAGGATGGTACCCGGTGTGTTTGACAGGAGAACCAAAGGATTTGCCGATGTAATGCCGTCAATAAATATTCGAGGTCTTTATGGTACAGACAGAAACCTTATCCTAATTGACGGGCAGCCTGTCAGCGAACATGTATGGCGAAGATTTCCTTTGGAACTGGTTGAGAGAATAGAAGTCGCAAAGGGGCCCTTCTCGAGTCTCTATGGATCAGGTGCCATGGGGGGCGTTGTTAATATTATTACCAGTAATCCCAAAGATAAGATTGATATAAAGATTCAAACCGATTTTGAAACTAACAACAGCCGGTTATATGAGATGCAGTTAGCCGGAAAAACAAATGGATGGATATATTCTGCTTCTGTAAGGGACAGGTCGACTGACGGGTACGTAAGTAATTTCACGATGAAATCCTCGACAACACTGGAAACAGAGCCTGAAACAGGAACCCTTGTAACAGGAGCAAGTGTAACAAGAGATAGATATAATAATAAAAAAATCCTTATCGGGGATACGGGGGATAATTATTATGAGGACCTTTCATACAGTTTCAAGGTCAAGAGGGAATTAAATGATTACAGCAGTCTTCAGATAGATTATACGCGTACGGACTATGAATACGGCTATCAGGGCGACGGGAGTTATCTCAGGGACGAGGACGGTAATGTAGTCAACTCAGGCACGGTTTATTTTTATAACAGCGAGGAAGAAGCATGGGAACGGGTAAGCCGCATCTCCAGTACAAATTTTGAAAGCACTTATGGCGGAACAGTAGTTGACCTGGTTAATTTCGCTGCTGAGACAGAAATAAGCGGTATAAACCTTAAGGGTTCTTTGAGCTATGACGAAAGCGATAGATGGTCCGCACAACCTTCCCTGACCTCTGCATACATCAAACCAAGCAATGAAAAAAAGACAAGGGCCGAACTGGTCGCAAGCAGGGAGCTTCCTTTTGGACAGATTTTGACTGTTGGTTCTGAATTAAAAAATGAAGAACGTGAATACAGGAAGTTTAGCCTGAGCGACTGGACAGATAAGAACAGCGCAACAGACATGACAGAGTATCAGAAGGGCGAGATAGAAACTCTGAGTTTTTATATGCAGGATGAGATTGAGCTGTTTGAGCCACTGACTGTTTATATCGGGTCCAGGTATGATAAATGGCAGGCGGCCGATGGATATAATTATATAATTAAGAGCGGTACTGAAACCGAATACATCTTTGATGACAGGGATGATGATAATATTAGCTCAAGGTTGTCAGTTGTATATAAACCCGGGTTTGACAGCCGGGTAAAGGCTTCAATCGGGCAGGCGTTCCGGGGGCCGACCGCGTCGGAACTATACTCCGGAAGTGAATCAGTGAGTCAATATACAGGCGATCGCACCCTGTCCATGCCTAACCTGAATTTAAAACCGGAGAAAATAGTATCCACTGAATTCAGTTATGAAAAATCATTTTCTGACAGGGTATTTGTTAAGGCAGTATATTTTTATAACAAGATGAGTGACTATATTTACAGCAAAACTTTCAACAGCAGCGAGCGTGAAGAATATAATATGACAAATTTTGGTGATCCTGATTATTACAGTGAAATAACCCAGGACCAGAATATCGGCAAATCAAAAAGCCAGGGTCTAGAGTTTGAAATAAGAGCAAGACTGACAGACTATCTTGAAACATTCGCAAGTATTACCGAGATGGATACCGAGGTTGTTGAAAATCCTTCCAGTCCTGAATCCGAGGGAAAGAAGATACCTCAGATACCTGAAAGGACCGCAAGTGTTGGAATCGATTATTTTTTCAGTGGCATTTCAGCGGGCATTACAGGCAGGTATGTTGGTAAGAGATATAAGGCTGATGACAATTCCGATATAGTGGACGGCGTTTTCGGATCATATGATCCTTTTTTTATTGTTGATACAAAAATATCTTACACAAGGGAAATAGCAGGATATACTCCCACGATATCTTTCTACATAGATAACCTGTTTGACAAGGAATATTACAGGTACTATCTGGCGCCGGGCCGAACATTGGGAGTCAGGCTAAGTGTCGGCAAGAAGTTCTAATGATGCTCAAAGCAAGTCATAAACGATATCTTATCCTGTCCTGTATTTTATTAATAATAATTATTTCCGGGGATTCAGCTACAAAGGCAGGCGCAGGGGGAAAATCCCCCTGCGAGTATCCGGCCCGGATTGCATGTCTGTCACCCCATGCAGCGGAAATACTGTGTGATTTAGGTGAGTCAGACAGGATTGTGGCTATTGGAAGACTTAAAAAGTATGACCTCTTTTATGATTTGTTGAAAGCTAAACCGTTTGTAGGAGGTGCTTACAGGGGTAATATAAATGTGGAAATGGTCCTCGGGGTAAACCCGGATCTGGTTTTTTGTACTGAGGGCAGTGAGGATCTTTTTACATCCAGGGGTTTAAAGGTCTATGTAGCCAGGACCTATGATGTTGAAGGAACCATGAGTTTTATATCGGATATAGGAAAAATTGTCGGGAACGAAAAGGGCGCCCGTGCAATGATCAATGATATGAAAACCAGGATAAAAAGGATTGAAGATAAATTGAAAGAAGTACAAAAGAAGCCCCTGGTATATTTTGAACAGGACGAGATGGGAAAGACAAGGGCCAAAGGTTCATTGACCCATGATCTTATCACAAGGGCGGGTGGTATCAATATAGCAAAAGATGAGCCTGTCTCTTTTCCCATACTTTCCCAGGAATTCATCCTTGAAAAGGACCCTGATGTTATCATTTTATCGGAATGGGGCACCAAACCATCTACTGTTAAAGGCAGAGACGGGTGGAAAAAGATCAAGGCCGTAAAGTCGGACAGGATACTCGTGAGTAAAAGCGGCTATACCGGTTATACTCCACGTTGTCTGGATGGGCTGGAGGCCTATGCAAGATTTTTCCATCCGGGACTATTCGATAAATGAAAAAACAGGTATTAATATTTATTTTAGTCATTGGTCTTTTAGTTTCCCTGCTGATGACCCTTGTCACAGGTCCGGTTGAAATATCGGTATTGACCGTGGTTAAGATCTTAATTTCAGAGGTGTTTGACATAACTGAAACATGGCCTGATCATCTCTCGAATATCATACTGAATGTCAGGTTGCCCCGGATCCTGCTGGGGATCGTGGCAGGATGTGCCTTAAGTGTCTCGGGATGTTCTATGCAGGCCCTGTTCAGGAATCCCATGGCCTCTCCCTATGTGTGCGGTGTTGCATCGGGCGGGGCATTCGGGGCCGCCCTGGTTATCATTCTTCACCTTTCCCGTTCATTGATAATGCCTGTGGCGTTTTTCTTTTCTCTGCTGACGATTTTTGTTGTCTATCATATTGCAAAGACAGGCAGCAGGGTTTCAGGTGAAACCCTGCTGCTGTCAGGTATAGCATTATCACTTTTCTTTTCGGCAGCCACGTCCTTCCTTCAATATATGGCAGAAGAAAATGATCTTCGTCAGATAATATTCTGGCTTATGGGCGGGTTTTGGGCCAGCAGCTGGTGGAAGGTTAAAATTGTCCTTCCTGTTATTATTGCGGGAACCGCATGTCTGATGTTTTTTTACAAGGAAATGAATATCCTTTTACTGGGCGAAGACCAGGCCCGGGACCTTGGCGTGAATGTCGAGAAAACCAGGAAGATTATCCTTGTGATGTCAGCAATTGTGACTGCGGGCGCAGTAGCATCCTGCGGGGTTATCGGGTTTGTCGGCCTTATCATCCCCCATGTAATGAGGATTTTTATCGGCCCTGATCACAAATACCTTCTTCCTGCCTCCTGTCTGGGAGGTAGTATATTTCTGATATGGATAGATACATTTGCCAGGACCCTCGTATTCCCCACCGAGGTTCCTGTTGGCATTATAACCGGTATGGTGGGTGTTCCATTCTTTCTTCTTCTATTGAGGAAGAGAAAAAAGGTATCAGGATTTTAGAATATGGAATTTAAAATAAATAAACTGAGTTTTTCATATAACTCCGTAAAAATCCTGGATGGAATAACCCTGCAAATAAAAGAAAAGGATATTCTTGGCATTATCGGCCCGAACGGATCGGGAAAGACAACCCTTTTAAAATGCATGAATAACGTTCTCAAACCCAGATCCGGGACCGTGCTTATAAACGACATTAATATATCTAATATGAACAGAAAAGAAGTGGCGAGAAATGTTGGAGTCGTTCCGCAGGTTTCGTCGGTTTCCTTCCCTTTTACTGTTAATGATCTTGTAACAATGGGAAGATATTCGCGCAAGAGAAGATTTGAAAAGGAAAGTGACGCTGACAGGGATATAGTAAAAGAATGTCTTGCCAGAACCGGTCTTTCTCATATGTCTGAAAGGTATATTACTGAAATATCCGGAGGTGAATACCAGAAGGTCATCATTGCCCGTGCGCTGGCACAACAGCCCAGGATACTCCTGCTGGATGAAGTTACCCTGCACCTTGATATAAATCACCAGATTGAGATCCTGGACCTTGTCAAGACCCTGAGCCTTGAGAAAAAAATTGCAGTGGTGATGGTGCTCCACGATTTAAGTCTGGCCGCAAGATACAGCAACAGGGCAATAATGTTGAATAAAGGTGTTATATATGCCTCCGGAACACCTGAAGATGTTATCAACGTAAAAAATATCAGGGAGGTCTATGGCATTGAAGCTGAGATAGGACGCAGCAGTAAAGGCAATCACCTGAATGTTATACCTATTTCAACCTTTAAAAGCGGCTGATATACATTATCCGGGGCTCATATTGATTATAACAATTCAACTATAAAGGAGCTGTAAAAATATGAACCATAATATGCCTTGCACAGGGTTTTACCATCCTGAATCAAAGGTTATTCATTATGATTTTCAAAGTTATATTCAATGGTATAAAGAGAATAACCCGGATAAATCCGGTATTGACAGCCTTCCCAGGGCAGGGATATTTTTTTCACGCCACAATGTCATAAGAAAAAACCTGAGTGGAATAGACGCCCTTATCAGCCAGCTGGAAATAAATGAAATTATTCCTGTCCCTGTTTTTTCTCAGCAGAAGGAGCATGGGGGAGGTGACTGCCAGGGTTTCAATGTTGATCTGGAACAGTTGCAGGGCGTTGATGTTATTATCAACTGTGTCTCCTCCTTTCTGTTTCAGGCCGACATGACCGCGGACAACAACAGGACAGTGCTTGACCTGATTGATGTGCCGGTTTTCCAGGCAATTTCATCAACGGGCAGGACTAAAAATGAATGGCTGGAGAGTCCGCAGGGTATAACCTCCGCAAATCAGATATACTGGGTAGCTCAACCCGAGTTTAACGGCACTATCGAGCCAACTGTTGTTTTTGCCAGGGATGAGAAAGATAATAGTGAATATGCATCATGTCTGCCCGTTAAGGAGCGGATTGAGTTTCTTGTCCGCCGGGTAAAGAACTGGCTTAATCTGATTGCGACTCCCAGAAGCGAAAGAAAAGTCACTATCCTTCTTCATAACAATCCCTGTGCCGGGACAGAGGCCTCACTTGGAGGGGCAAACGGGCTTGATACCTTTGAAAGCGTTGTAAGGCTGATGAAATACATGGCTGAGCAGGGGTACTATATAGAAAATATTCCGGAAAACGGCAAAGCCCTGTGTGATGAATTTCTTGAAAAAGAGGCAATAAGCGAATTCCGCTGGACAACAGTAGAAGAGATAATTGAAAAAGGCGGAGCCGCTGTTTTTATCGATAAGGAAAAATACGCCGAATATTTCAGTCAGTTGTCCGAAAAGAACCGGGCCAGGATGATTGAAGGCTGGGGCGAGCCTCCGGGTGAGGGCATGGTCTATGACGGAAAACTTGTTGTTACAGGTCTGACCTTTGGCAATATTAAAGTTGTTGCCGAACCAAAGCGCGGCTGCTACGGGGCACGCTGTGACGGTGAAGTGTGCAGGATACTGCATGATCCCCTGATCCCTCCCACACATCAGTGTTATGCCGCCTTTAAATGGGTTCAGGAAACCTCTGATATTATAATTTCAACAGGCACCCACGGGTATATAGAGTTTTTGCCAGGGAAGTCATGCGGCATGAGCCCTGACTGCTTTCCCGAAATAATTACAGGTGATGTGCCCCATATATATATTTATACAAGTAAAAATCCAAACGAGGCTATTATTGCAAAAAGAAGGGCATATGCAGTTGTGACGGATCACATCATACCATATATGCAGTCAGCTAAATTATATGATGATTTGTGTGAAATGGATGATCTCCTGACACAGTATAACAATGCACTTCTTCTTGAGGAAACCGGCAGGAAAAAGATATTAATCAATGACATTCGGGATCTCTGCCTTAAACTGAATCTCCTGCCTTCTATTAAAGAAGAAAAAATCATGACTATGGCGGATGATGAACTGGTCCAGAAGATACATGATAAATTATATCTGTTAAGAGATTCCAGTATAAACGACGGGCTCCATATCTTAAGTGAAATGGATGATACTGAAAAAACGGCAAAAATGATACTGGAGATACTGAAATATGACGGTACTGTGCCTTCAATCAGAAGGTGCGTTCTTGACATCATGGGACAGAATTATGATGAGATTGTTAATGACTCCCTGAAAACGTCAATAATGGACGAATGCGAAAAAATATCATTTCAGCTTATAGAAAATATTTTAAAAAATAATCGAATAGATGAAGATTTTGTTGCGGCCCAGTTCACGGGCGTTAAATTTGACAGGGCAAAGACAGGCAGCCTGCTCTTTCTTTTAACCTGGGTCAAAGACCAGCTCTTCCCCAACCTTATGAAAACCGAAAGAGAGATACCCCAGATTGGAAACTCCATGGACAAGCGTTATATAAGTCCCGGCCCCGGCGGGACCCTGACACGGGGAAAGACCGATGTCCTGCCAACGGGAAGAAATATCTACAGCATTGATCCTCGTAAAATTCCAACAAAAGCCGCCCATAAGATTGGTGTTAAAATGGCTGACCAGATAATAGAGAAACATCTCAGTGAAGAAAACAGGTACCCCGAAAAGGTAGGGATGGTCTTCTGGAGCCTTGACGCCTACAGGGCCGACGGAGAACAGATTGCACAGATACTTCATTTGATGGGGGCCAGGCCGGTATGGAATGAAAGTGGTATTGTAACAGGTGTTGAACCGATACCCATGCATGAATTAAAACGTCCGCGTATCGATGTAACCATCAGGACAAGTGAAATAGTCCGCGATACCCTGCCTAACCTTATCGAACTTCTGGATGAAGCGGTTGTGATGATCGCGGGTTTAAAGGAAGAGGAATCTGAAAATTATATTTTAAGAAATGTTAATAAATATATTGAACATGCAAAGGAAAACCATTCGTGCCGTGATGATGAGGCCTTGAAGCGGGCTTCTACCTTCAGGGTATTTGCAGCAAAACCCGGGGCATTTGGCAATGGTGTAAAACTGATGATAGCCGCGAGCGCATGGAAAACCATAAAGGACCTGGGTGAAACCTTTATAGATCACGGGGGATATGCATACGGGCAGGATACATTCGGCAGAGAATCCCATGAAGAGTTTGCCCATAATTTAAAGTCTATAACAACGGTCTTTCATAAAGTTGAAACCGATGAAACAGATCCTTTGGGGTGCTGTTACAATGACTTTCAGGGAGGAATGACCGCAGCAGTCAGGGCCCTGTCAAGTATGACACCAAAGGTATTGTGGGGAAACACAAAGGATCCTTCCAACCCTAAAGTCCGTGAATTGAGTGAAGAAATTGAAAGAGTGGTAAGGGTGAAGCTTTTAAATCCCCAGTGGATTGAGGGTATGAAAAATCACGGGTACAAAGGCGCTCAGGAGATGGCAAAAAAAGCTGTCTCAGTATATGGCTGGGAAGCAACAACCGAATTGGTAGATGACTGGATTTTTGATGAGTTGACAAAAAAACATATTCTCGATGATGAAATGCGGGAATTTTATGAGAAGAACAATCCATGGGGCCTTGAAGAACTGGCAAGAAGATTTCTGGAAGCGGAAAAACGGGGACTGTGGAAAGCGGATCCCCAGGTCCTTGAAGGTTTAAAGGACGCCTATCTTGAAATAGAAGGATGGATTGAAGAGAATATAGGGGATACCAGCGGTGAATACCAGGGAGGTAGTGTTGATATAATTACAAAAACCGAAGTAAACGAGTGGGAAGAAAAGCTTGCCTTCGATATTGACAGCTATTTATCAGTAAAAGAAAAAGCAGCAGGATAAAAGACTTGACTTAATTTTAAGCCCATACTAATAACCAGAAACATTGCAACAGAAGTTGCATATGGGTTTTAGAGAAAACCTGATCTGCAGCAACCCGCCACCATAGTGTGGTAACTGAATATATCTGAAATATAAAAGCCACGAAGGTTAATGTTCCATAATGGAATTATATCTTTCGTGGCTTTTTTCATGAGTAAAAGGGCAGCCGGGTTCCCTGGAAAGAATTACCGGCCACCCGGTGCATAAGCCCCTCGGGGTGAGGGGTGTGTTTTTCTAACATAAAAACACTTCTAACGTCAATTGCTTACCAGTGATATGACTCTTCTCCTCCCCGGGATACTTACTTATTGACAATTTATTCTGATTAAAAGGAGGAATATTCAAATGAGTCTTAACCGGAAAATGAGGAGGCGATTAATAAGTTTAAACATAATTACCGGTTTGATCGTTATATTGGTACTGTCCGGGAATGTAATAGCCGAAGAAAAGGAGGAGTATGAGCTTGAAACAATAGTGGTCACCGCAACACGGACCGAGCAAAAAATCAAGGATTTGTCAGGTAGTGTGGCAGTCGTTACCCGAATGCAAATTGAGCAGGCAGATGCCCGGGAAGTGCCTGATTTATTGGAATCAATCCCTGGTGTTCAAATGCGGGACACATACGGAAATGGTACAAAATATAGCTTTGGATTGAGGGGCGTAAATCCGGGCCGATGCAATAAGGTGCTTGTGATGGTTAATGGCGTCCCGATGAACAGCGGGCACACAGGGACTGTTTTCTGGCGGGACCTGCCCTCACTTGATCAGATCGAAAGGGTGGAAGTGGTTAAGGGGCCCGTTTCTGCCCTGTATGGCGGTTTCGGTATTGGCGGGGCAGTGAATATCATTACAAAACGTGGGGCCATTCAGACAAAGACAGCGCTGAAGACAGAATTCGGAAGCAACAGTGAAAAACGGCTTTCCGCAGAGACGGGTGGCAACGCAGGTGAAAAACTCAGTTATCAGGTCGGCTATGCCCATCAGGAAGGAGATGGCTTCAGGGATCGTTCCGCATTTGAAACGGATAAGGTATCGACCAAACTGGGATATTTAATAACAAGCAGGTCCGGTATTGAACTGGATGTCAGCTATGTTGAAAATTATCATGAGGTAGC
>JASFHE010000184.1:0-10471 GCA_050123415.1 Desulfobacteraceae bacterium
GCAGGGCCGCTGGAAGATAATGAACTATGAATCAATGGACCTTGCCATGGGATATTACGGAAAGACACCGATTCCGGTTAATCCCGACATAATAGAGATAGCCTCCAAGAGGAACAGGAAACGCAGACCGGATGGCTTGATCGAGGACAGGGTTGCCAATCATCTTGAACCTGAACTGGAAGAAGCAAAAGCGAAAATAGGCGATCTGGCAAAGGATGATTTTGATCTCCTGATATACACTCTTTATCCCACAACAGGTGAACAATACCTGAAGTGGAAATATGGTATTGAAGAAAGACCGGATACAGTAAAACCCAAAACCCTTGATGATATAAGAGCAGAAGATGAGGCCATGGCCGCTGCTATTGAGCAGGTATGCAAGGTCTCTTTCAAATAGGATCTTTAGACCAGGAGAGAAAGAATGGGAAAAAAAGTTACTGTTGTAGGCGCAGGTAATGTAGGCGCAACCGCTGCAATGCGACTTGCTGAAAAGGAACTGGCTGATGTAGTGCTGATTGATGTGCTCGACGGTATACCGGCCGGAAAGGCGCTTGATCTTATGGAGGCCGCTCCTGTTGAAAAACATGACTCAAAAGTTATCGGTGCAACAGCTGATTACAGTGTTGCAAAGGATTCCGATATTGTCATTATCACAGCAGGGATACCCAGAAAGCCGGGCATGAGCAGGGATGATCTCCTTTCTACCAACATGGGGATTATGAAGTCTGTTGTCACCGAGATTGCAAAGGTAGCACCGAGCTCCATACTTATAATAGTAAGTAATCCCCTTGATGCCATGTGCCATGTTGCCATGGATGCCAGCGGTTTCCCAAAGGAAAGAGTAATAGGCATGGCAGGTGTGCTTGATTCCGCAAGGTTCAGGACCTTTATTGCCATGGAACTTGATGTTTCGGTGGAAAATACCCATGCCTTTGTGCTTGGCGGACATGGCGATACCATGGTTCCTCTGCCAAGATACTCTACAGTAGCCGGGATTCCCATAACCGAACTTATGTCTCCCGACAGGATAGAAGCCCTTGTTGACAGGACCAGAAACGGCGGCGCAGAGATAGTAGGGCTATTGAAGACAGGAAGCGCCTATTACGCACCTGCATCTGCAGCCGTTGAAATGGCAGAGGCCATCCTAAAGGATAAAAAGAAGATTCTGCCCTGTGCGGTTTATCTTGGTGGTGAATACGGTATTAACAACCTGTTTATCGGTGTGCCTGTAAAACTTGGTGAAAAGGGTGCGGAACAGGTAATTGAAATAGAGCTTACCGAAGATGAATCAAAGGCATTGCATGCTTCTGCCGCTGCTGTTCAGGGGCTTGTGGATGATATAAAGAGACTTGGCAATTAATATCATGTTACCAGAATTTATATACGAAGATATGTTTCAACCGGGAGATGATACTACCGAATATCGTCTTCTCACAAAGGATTATGTTTCAACAGCCGGTTTCGAAGGAGAGGAAATCATCAGGGTAGCACCGGAAGGTCTTACTATGCTGGCGGAGGAGGCCTTCAGGGATGCCGCTCATCTCTTAAGAAAAATTCACCTTGAGCAGACTGTGGAAATACTCAATGACCCGGAGGCATCAGACAATGATAAATATGTGGCCCTTGAGTTGATAAAGAACGCAGTAATTTCTGCCGAAGGCGTTTTCCCCATGTGCCAGGATACAGGTACTGCAGTAGTAATTGCTAAAAAGGGACAGAAGGTGTGGACAGGCTATTCTGATGAAGAAGCCCTTTCGAGGGGTGTCTTTAATGCCTATACTAAAAATAATCTTCGTTATTCACAGAACGCACCTTTAACCATGTATGAGGAAAAGAATACCGCATGCAACCTCCCTGCCCAGATCGACATTTATGCCACACAGGGAGGTGCCTATAAGTTTCTCTTTATTGCAAAGGGAGGAGGATCATCGAACAAGACCTATCTGTACCAGGAGACAAAGGCGGTTTTAAATCCTGATATTCTTATTGACTTTATGGTTGATAAGATGAAAACCCTTGGCACGGCAGCATGCCCGCCATATCATGTTGCATTTGTTGTGGGAGGAACTTCTCCCGAATTAAACCTTAAAACTGTAAAACTGGCTTCGGCAGGTTATCTTGATAGTCTTCCGGAATCCGGCAGTAGCGGGGGCAGGGCGTTCAGGGATACAGAGCTGGAAGAAAAACTGCTTGAACGTTCCAGGAAGATCGGTCTTGGGGCCCAGTTCGGCGGAAAGTATTTCTGTCTTGATGTAAGGATTATAAGGCTTCCCAGGCACGGGGCATCCTGCCCTGTGGGTCTGGGAGTAAGCTGCTCTGCCCACAGGAACATAAAGGCAAAGATCACAAAGGACGGCATTTTTCTTGAAAAGTTGATCACTGACCCGAGCGTTTATTTACCTGAGCTGACAGGTTCTGATGACGATGCAGTACATATTGATCTTGAAAAGCCCATGGATGAAATACGTGCGACCCTTTCAAAATACCCAGTTTCAACCCGGCTTTTACTTTCCGGCAAGATTATTGTCGGAAGGGATATTGCACATTCAAAATTAAAGGAAAGACTGGACAAGGGAGAAGGTCTCCCACAGTATCTGAAGGATCATATCATATACTATGCAGGACCGGCCAAAACGCCCGAGGGTTTTGCATCAGGTTCATTCGGTCCAACAACTGCCGGGCGTATGGATTCATATGTGCCGATATTCCAGGAACAGGGCGGATCAATGGTCATGCTTGCCAAGGGCAACCGCTCAAAAACAGTAACAGACGCCTGTAAAAAATACGGCGGATTTTATCTGGGTTCAATCGGCGGAGTTGCGGCCAGGCTTGGAAAAGACTGCATTACCAATGTAGAGGTGCTTGAATACCCTGAACTTGGAATGGAGGCAATATTCATGATTACTGTGAAGGATTTTCCTGCCTTTATTATCGTCGATGATAAGGGGAATGATTTTTTTGATCAGCTAGGAATATAGCTTTTTAGGCTATAGGCTGAAGACTGTTAGGAAAAGCAATTCAAGATTCAAGATTGTGAAATCTATATATAAGATGTTACACCGAATCGTAGGGGCACGGCGCGCCGTGCCCATCCTTTGCAGTTGCGATTCTATGGGGTAGATAGGCGACATCTATTGTTATTCATTTGAACAATCGAGTGACGAATATCAAATGGCGAAGGAAGAATAAAAAACATAAATCATCATGTCCATTGAAGACCTTGAAAAAAGAATACAGGCCCTGGAAGACGCTGAAAAAATAAAAAAACTTCACCAAAAATATATCAACCTTATGGATAACCTCGAATATGAAGCTGTGTGCGATCTTTTCACCGAGGATGCATCCGTAGAGGTCAGGAACCTGGGGATTAAAAAGGGCAGAAAAGAATTAAGCGAGATATATATAGACGTGCTTGCTAAAAACCGGGGAAGCGAAAGGTTTGACGGGCATATGGCCGTTCAGCCTGATATAACTGTAGATGGTGATACTGCAAGCGGGACATGGCTTATCTATATGCTGTTTTCAAAACCGAATATACAGTGGGTACAGGGAAAAAACGAGTGTGAATATAAAAAAGAAAATGGCGAGTGGAAAATAAGTAAACTTAAATTCACCAGGACCCTGGCTTCTGATAAAACTCTCTATCCCTAGTGTCCATCCAGAAAGAGACAATTTCTGGATGGAGCTTTCAGCGGTCAGCTATCAGCAGTCAGCTAAGTCTTTATTTTAAAAGCCTTTTGCTGAAAGCTGAACGCTGAGTGCTGACCGCTACCAAACAAAACTTTAGTTTTTGGATGGGCACCAGTTAATTCTTACGCATCATATAACTTACCGCATTTTCAAGCCCATCCAGTGTAAGTTCAAACATGGGAAATATTTCCCTTATCATGCTTATAGTTCGTGTATATGTCCACTGGCCTTCCATTTTAGGGTTCAGCCACACACTGTGGGGGAATGTCTCGGTTATGAACTGGAGCCTCCTGTAGCTTGGGAGGCTTGAGCGTTCCTCAATGTGAATCGAACCGTCCGTTGCCATCAGTTCGTAGGGGGCCATACTTGCATCACCGACAATAATAAACCGTGTTTCAGGATCAAGCTTTGTTAAATCATTTACTGAAAAAGGTTTTCTCATCCTGGGAGGATCTTCCCACAGGTAATCATAGATAGTGTTATGAAAAAAGAATGTTTTGATGTCCTTGAACTGTGCCCTTGCGTAATAGAAGAGGGTCTGAACTATGTGAATGTAGGGCTCCATTGACCATCCGCCGTTATCTATTGCGAGTATAATCTTGAGCCTGTCCTTGAGGCTCCTGTCAAATACTATCTCAATTTCACCGGCGTTTTTCATGGCCTGGTAAATGCTTTCATCAATATTAACTTCGTCCTTCGGACCCACCGGGACCATGTTCCTCAGTCTTTTCAATGCCTCCCCTATCTGCGACTGGGTAAGGGGCCCTTCCTGGGAGTAGTCCCTGTAACGCCTGTCCATGGCCACCTTTACGGCAGATTGGTTTCTTGAGATGCCTTCGACCCTCATGCCTCCGGGATGATACCCTGAATGCCCGACAGGCGATGTGCCGCCGGTGCCTATCCACTTGCTTCCGCCATGATGCTGGCCTGACTGTTCCTTGAGCCTCTCCATGAAGTATTTGATCAGTTCCTCGGGAGTCATCTTTTTCAGCTTGGATTCGTCAACTCCGAGGGCATCTGCGATTTCCCTGGGATGCTTAAGCCATTCCTCCAGCAGTGCCCTTGCCATATCGGATATTATTGCCTCATCCGGGTTCTTGAGCTCTGCCCCCTCAAAATGATGAGCAAACACCTGGTCATAAAGATCAAAGTATCTTTCACTCTTGACCAGTATCGTACGAGCTGCCGTGTAGAAGTCGTTGAGTGAATTAATCAGGCCAATACTCAAAGCTTTTTGAAGCCTGAGAAAGGATGTAGGTGAAACCGGTATCCCTACCTGTTTTAATGTATAGAAAAAGGTGGTGAACAATGGGGGTTACTCCATCCTTATTTATAAATAAATTAAGTCAAAATATGATGATTCAGTGCCCATATCAACTGGCGCAAGGCTCAAGGCGCAGGACACAAGGTTTGATAAATTGGTTTTAGCCTTGTGCCCTGAGCCTTGTGCCGGGTCTTACCTCCTATACCTTTCATTTACATTCCTTGCCATTGCATAATCAGGGCTTTTCTTAAACAGTATGCCCAGATATGGCGCATCGCCCTTTTCAAGGTCCCTGACACGAAAGTCAGGGTCCGAACGCAGTGCCCTTATCCAGTTTATCAGTTCTCTGGTGGCCGGTTTTTTCTCTATACCGTTTATATCCCTTAAACGGTAAAATGAAGTGACCGCGTTTTCCAGCAGGTCCTTTTCAATATCTGGGAAATGTACACTAACAATTTTCTCCATCATGTCGGGTTCGGGAAATGCTATGTGATGAAAATTACATCTTCCAAGGAAGGGATCAGAAAGGTCTTTTTTTGCATTTGAGGTGATGATTATTACAGGGCGGTTCTTTGCCTTTATTGTCTTGTCTATTTCCATGATATCAAATTCCATCTGATCCAGAACATCCAGCATGTCATCCTGGAAATCCGTATCCGCCTTATCGATCTCGTCAATGAGCAGGACAACCTTTTCGTCCGCTGTAAACGCCTGACCGATTTTGCCCATTTTGATATATTCTTCGATATTGCTTACATCTCTTGTGGAATCGCCAAACCTGCTGTCATTAAGTCTTGTAAGTGTGTCATACTGGTACAGGGCTTCGACCAGCTTCATGCTTGATTTTACGTTAAGTACAATCAGCTTCATATTGAGTGAATCAGATATGGCATGGGCAAGCATTGTTTTGCCCGTTCCGGGTTCGCCCTTAAGCAATAACGGCATTTCAAGGGCCATTGTTATATTCACAATCTCTGCCAGTTCATCGTCAAGAACATATTCTGTAGCGCCTGTAAACTGGTCCAGGGTATTATCATCAGGCATTCCATACTCCTTTTTACGTTTTTTCATTTCTGAAGAATCAGGGATTTTCCCTTTTATTTTTCTAAATATATTAAACATATAATAGCGGGTATTTATATAGAGGCCTTAAATAAATGTCAAACAGGAGTGCTCAGGATATGCTCTAAGATAAATTCAGCACGTTTCATGATGTTTGCATCTTTATCATCAGAAAAAACAGGTATGCTGATTATTTCAAAACCAAGACTGCTGTATACATTATGTAATTCTCTGTGAACTGCTTTTACCTGCTCTTCACTGTCCTTTCTCTGTGTGTCTGTTTTATAGCTGGGGAGCAGTTCTAAGAAAAAGACCTTCTTTTCATAGCCGGCATTATCAATATCTTTATAGATTTTAGGATTAAGTTCTATCTTTTCTACAGCAGCATAGGCGAGGTTATCGATTATCGACCTGTCAAGAATCACCATGTCTCCGGACAATTCCTTCTCTCTCTCCATCTGCCTTTCATGGCAGCGGCGGCAGAAAATACTCTGGTCTTCCCATGGATATAAGTGCTGATATGACGGATCTGACTTTTTCTTTTCCTGATCTTCCCGGATGATAAGCCTTGCTGTCTCGCGCATAACCTGTATGCCCTGTTTCTCAAGCAGTTCTAAAACACTTGATTTTCCGGAATAAGGTCCGCCGGTAATTATATATTTTTTCATATTCCAGTAATCCGTATTTTGACATATTTTTATTAATGAATTAGAAAAGATCAAAGATATTACTAATATATTTCATAATAGATTACAATCGATCCTCGGAGGAAATTATGAAGGAATATACCTATTCGTGTCTATAGGGCAAAGAAAGTCTATTCCCTGAATAGGGGCCAGATTAAATAGGATGATTTTGTTTTATGTAATGTGCTGCGGCGATGGTTGTAGATGTCTAATGCCTTCTAAAAAGTGGTTTAATCCTGTTTTCACTACGCATTTTTTTCAACATGCTTAACAGTTCTTTCTGGCCGTCAACCGACATACCGATGGATTTTTCAAGAATCATAATAGCGTTTTCCCAGCCCATATCATAGGCTTTTTCAATATCTTCCTTTTTATATACGTGTTCAATGAAACCTTCAGCCATGTTTTCCCTCCCGAAATATTTTTTTTAAAAATACCTAAGCAAAAAAAAGGCCAAAATCCTGTGTGTTTTTAATTTTAAAAATATAGCTGATAAAAATCCTGTATCTAAAGGTAGTTACACGTATTCTGCAAAAAAAAATCGTAAATCGAACAGAGCTTTTTAATGAAAAAATTACAAATTTGCACATAAAACAGTGCATAGTGCATTAAAAAGTGTGCAATAAAGAATTTTTTTACAGTGCAAATTTAAAATCTGTTGAAATCAGATTTAAGTCAAAATACCACCGCCTCTGGCGGTGGTATTTTGACTACTTATCTCCTGCTTGCCATTTACTGCCGCGAACAACACAACGAGAAGGTCACTATAAAAAGAGTAAGAGAGCTTCGAATTAATAGAATGAAATTCGATTGGCATCAAGTAGCATAGGTGAATCACAACAAGTTGTAAGTGGCGAAAAATCGGAACCTTATGCAAGTCCTTAACCGGAAATTACTGATTTTCCCTGATTAATATATTTTTTTTTTGAAAATTATAAAATTAGCATCCTGCTGCGATTTATTCTATTGACAAAATCAGATATAATGAATAATAATTGACCGGTCGGCCAGTTAGGTAACATATTTATCATATATAACTAGTGCCCATCCAGAAAGAACCAAAATCTGGATGGAGCTTTCAGCATTCAGCTATCAGCCGTCAGCTAAGACTCCGTTTTAAAAACATTTTGCTGAAAGCTGAACGCTGATGGCTGACCGCTGTCATTCAAAAATGATAGTTTTTGGATGGACACTAACTAAAAGGAGGCAGCCCATGAATGCACAAAAAAGAGACGCGGATGTTACAAAAAAAGCCCTTCTTGATGCTGCTGAAGAATTATTTCTTGAGAAGGGATATGGAGACACTGCTACCAGTGAGATTTCAAAAAAGGCCGGTATAACTAAAAGTATGATACACCACTACTTTGGTTCCAAATCAGGTCTATGGCAGGCTGTCAAACTCCGGAGATTCGAGGAATATTTTGACAAACAAATGACCATGTTTGAAGAGTATGATACTTCTGAAAAAGTTGAGTTACTTCGACAGTCCTTTCATTCTTATTTTCGGTTTCTCCAGAAGAATCCCCAGCTTGTAAGAATACTTGCCTGGATGTTCCTTGAACGGGACCAGGAAATATGTATTGAGAAGGATAAAAAACTACTGAAAATTGGTGTTGAACAGCTTGAAGAAGCCCAAAGAATGGGCAATGTCAGAGGAGATATTGATCCGCGTTTTGTTATATTCACCTTTATCGGGCTGTCTCAATACTGGTTCCAGCAAAAGGAACATTTTGTGAATGATTTTGGAACAGAAGGGCTCCCTGAAGACATGGATGAAGCCTTTCTGGAGTCAGTAAGCAAGATTTTTTTTGAGGGCGTAATTCCCAGATAAACACAAACAGTAATTTCAGTATCTTTTTTCTGCTTTTTTAAAAATATAATCGACCGGTTGTAATTAATCCGGTATCAAAGGAGAAAAAAATGAAAGGAAAGCTTTTCAAATCATATAACCTTTTCGGGATATTCATTCTTGTAATTGCCATTTTAATATGGATACTGCCTTTCAAAAAGGATGCTTTTTCTCTTTCAGAGAAAAATAGGCCTGTTGTTAAGCTTGCAAAGGTCAGCAGGATTGAATCCAGTCAGGTTGTTACATATTCGGGTGTTACGCGTTCAAAAAACAGGGCGTCTTTAGCTTTTACCATGCCAGGGCGGCTTGTATCGAGACCTGTTGAAGTGGGAGAGAACGTTAAAAAAGGCCAGGTGATTGCCGGGATCGATGATAAGGAATTTGGAAATGCAGTTAACATGGCTGATGCATCGGTCAATGAACTGTCCGCACGTGTTGCTCAGGCTGAAAGGACTTTTAAACGTTTGAATCGCCTGTCCCGGGCCGGGGCAGCATCCCCCGAAGAAATGGAACAGGCAGAAACCGGACTGGAAACCCTGAAAGCAGCTTTAACCTCTGCCAGGACGAGACTTGGTGAAGCACGAAGGATTTTAGGAGAGAGTATAATTAAAGCCCCGTTTTCCGGAACAGTAACAGATGTGTTCGCGGAACCTGGAGAGTGGACCGGTCCGGGGGCTCCGATTGTCCAGTTGGCAGGTGACGGTCCTGTTGAACTCAGGGTAGAAGTCCCTGAGAACACCGTAACAAAGTTATCTATAGATCAACAGGTCAAGGTGTCTTTACCCTATGCGGAAGGCAAGCTTGTGAATGGAAGGATAAAATATCTCGCCCGTGCGGCTTCCGGTGAAGGAAGACTATTTCCTGTTATAATTTCACTGGAGCCGGATGATCAGTTATTTTCCGGAATGACTGCTGAACTGATAATAGACATAAAAGCCGGGGATTCCATTGGGGTGCCGGTTAAATCAATTCTTAATCCCGGCTCAAGCAAGCCATATATATTTTGTTACAAAAACAGAGTTGTTGAAAAAATTTCTGTGACCCTTGGCGCTCTCAAGGGCCGGAAGGTTATTGTGAAAGGCAACGTGTCAGCAGGGGATTTAGTGGTAGTTGCCGGACATACGATGCTTTCGGATGGTGATCGTGTGGAGGCACACAATGAATAACTGCACGGTCCTTGAAAAAATATTAAACCGTAGACGCCTTATACTTTCGATAGCAGGATTTCTTTCACTGCTGGGCATATTTATGTGGTCGACAATGACAAGACAGGAAGACCCCAGGCTACCTGATTTCTGGGGGCAGGTTGTAGCAATATTTCCCGGGGCAGATGCTGAGACAGTTGAACATCTGGTTCTTGAACCAATTGAAGATGCACTGGCCGAAGTATCGGAGATCAAAAAGATCGAGGCAACAGCCTATGATGAAACAGCAGTGCTTGTTGTTGAATTGCGTGGAGATGTTACGGATTTCAGGGAAGCATGGGATGAAGTAAGGGAGGCATTGACAAAGGCCTATAGTGAGTTCCCTGATGGTGCCTTTCCTCCTTCTCTGGATGATGACCAGACAAGCCAGGACTCTATAGTTTACGCGGTAACCGGAAGCTCAGACCTGATAGAACTTTTAGATGGCGCAAGAAAAATAAAAAAGGAATTACTTTTTTTATCATCTGTAGCCCGTGTGGATCTTGTGGCAGACCCGGGAGAGCAGGTAACAGTCGATCTTGATGACAGGACCGCAAAACGTATCGATATAAGCCTTGATCAGCTGGCATACCAGCTCAGATCCAGAAACAATATCATCGCAGGAGGCTCTCTTCATCTCAATGATAAGACAGTGCGTTTAAGACCTCTTTCCGAATTCAAATCCATCGAGGAGATAAGATCCACACCCATCATGCTGCCTTCAGGCAGTACTGTT
>JASFHE010000185.1:0-10464 GCA_050123415.1 Desulfobacteraceae bacterium
GTTCCTCCTTTTTAGGGGTATTGGTTTCGGAGTGTTGTAACACACTCCGGAGCAGCCCGTTACATATTATCTAGTTATACAGATTTAAAGATTACAAAAATTAATAGGAATTTTAATATGGATTTTGGATTCAATAATACTTATGGTAAGTCCAAGTCAAGCACTTTGCTTTTAAAATTTGTAATCAGTTTTCCCTGATAATTTCCAGCAGTATACCCTCAAGGTTTTTTTTCTCTTCTTCATTGCCGCTGTCCGGATTTTTTCGCAGCATATTGAATATTTTTGCCATTTCTCTGCGCTGGCCGGATTTCAGTTCCTTAACAATACCTGCATTTTCCGAATTCCTGATAATTATTTTTTCTCTCCTGCTGTGTGCAAAATCCCGGACTGTAAAATAATGTAGAAGGGCACGGTCAAGCAATACCCAGGGGAAATTCTGATTTTTGTGGGGGCCGATCCGGACGAAACGACTCCCCTTCAGGAACTTGCTTACATGCTCGATGGAGGCGAATCTTTTTGTAGAAAAGTATGCAACAGATCCTGCGCCTATCAATGCTCCGCCTACAGCACCTGCTAGAAATGATGTGCCTCCTACAGCAGCGTCAAGGGTTCCGCCTATGGCAGCTCCGGCAATGGCACCCAGGCTTAAAAGCTGACGTGGTGTCAGACCCAGTATATCCCAGGTTGATTCTGCAAACAGGTCCTGCTGAAAAACAGGTTTTTCAATTTCAGTTTCTTCCCTTTCAAGCTTACTATGCTGATACAGTTTTTCAATCGTCTTCCTGGATTTTATTTCCCTTTTACGCAGCCAGTTATGAAATTTTGTTTCAAGACTCGCGCGATGGTCTTCAATATCTTCGTGCGGGTAAAGACCTATTTCGGTATAGTATGTCAGTTCATTTGCGAGCATTTCGGATATAATGTGCGCGGCTTCCCTTTCACGTCTCTGCCATTCCGCATTCAGGTACTTTATTGCCTCATCCACCTTTGGACGCCAGACATCGTGAAGCTCTCTGAAGGCTTGAAATAACTCAAGTCGATCCTTAAACCGAACCTGTTGGGCATCGAATTGCCTGACTACACTGAAATACTGGTCAAGGGCAGGGCGCCAGCTTTCAGTAAAATCATTGTCACCAATGTGGTTAATCAATGCCATGCGGGGCTGGCCGGTCCACCGGAGTATTTCCATCTCAGCCTCAAAATTACGCCTGAATGGTTTTGCGCCGTCAACAACATAAAGAACACCAGCGCCGTTTAAAATGGGTTTGAGCAGACGACATTCATCAACAAAGTCATCTGTGTCTTTAAAGTGATTAAAAAAATCCAGAACCACATCACGGCGGTTTGCCGCAGAGGTTTCACGTTCTTTCATCCAGGAAAGGGCCCGGGGGGCCTGCTGAAACCCGGGTGTGTCAATCAAAATAATAATCGTCTGTCCATCCACCTTGATGGGGAATTCCTGGCAGACAAGGGTTGTACCGGCACCGCTGTCAATAACTACTGTCTCATCCTCAGCAAGAGAGGAAACAATACTTGATTTTCCCTTGTTTACCCTTCCGATAACAGCGAATGTAGGAATATCTTTCATGTCACAGCCTCTGTAACCGGCTCAATTCCTGTAAACGGGTCATTCAGTTTGACTACCGCGTTCTGCCAGTTCTGCCAGTCCGTTTGTGCCGGGGAAATTATTTTGCTGTCAGTATCCAGGTTGATCAGACCTATTATAATCCTGCGGTCTGCCTTTATGTTTGCACGCAGGCTGCGTAAAAAATGTTCCACAGCCTTGCCCGGGGCCTCCCAGGATTCGGCCAACAGAAGAACAGGTGTATCATCTTTACTCCCTGAAAATCGTTTTAAGGTCTGCTCATCCTGAAGATTATCAAGCATACCCGCGTAGAAGGTCTCATGAATGTTCCAGTTGGATCCTGCCTTGATAATTTTTTTTATTTCTGCTTCCTGCATATCAATTTCTCCCCATACAATCAGGCAGCAGTCTTCGGGTTTGTGCGAATGTTTTTGTGTGTATTCTGCGTCCTTTCTTTCGGATTTGGTTTGTTCATGCACCGGATTTTCGGACTGGCTTGAAAGTATAGGGGAGGTCAGACGTCTGTAAAGTGAATCAAATTCCGCTGAAAGAAACGGTACCTGTTTTTGAGCACGAAGCAGGGCGATTCTGGAAAGCATTAAAAAGATAAACCGGGGAATCAAACCGTAAAAAATCAGGGTGTATACCAGAAAAGGCCACCACCCGCCGGCTGACAGGGCACTGCTGTGCACACCGGAATAATTCCCGTCAAGGCGGAAATAGCGGGTTGATTCAACCAGGTTTATGGTCGGGACAAGATCCCTTGAAATGAAAGCCCATGGTGTTGAAATTACGGTGACAATCCTGTGAAAAAATTCAGGTGAGACATCAAGTGTGGTGTTCCATGCAAAGGCCAGATCCGAAAAGATGATAAGATAGGCACATGCTGCAAGCGCCCCTAAACTGAAGGCAAATCCTGCAAGCTGGGTAATACTGAAAAGTGTCCATTGCTCGATTTTTTTATATATCAGATGCCTTGACTTAGCGCGGTGAAAAATACCGGTGATATGGCGAATGGATTCCGTCTTATTTTTATAGAGATGATCACTGACTGCTTCAATAATACGGGTAAGGATAAATCCCGCAAACCTGTAAAAATCTCCAATAAAAGGAATTTTGCCGCGGATACCACGGGGTAGAATATTCAGGAGAAACAGCAGGTAAAGCAGAATTTGAAGACCTATAAAAACAGCCAGAAAATTGACGATATTCACAGGACGGGAGCCGTCATATGCAAGAATCCCCGCGCAGGTTGTCGCTCCTGAGATTAAAAAGACGAAAAATACAAGGTAGCGCAAAAAGGTCAGAGCCGAAGTGAGTGATTGACCCGGATAGGAATTTTCATCTTTCAGTTCTTTTAGCCAGAAACTGAACAGGCTGATAAGATCATTTACTGAACCATTATAGCTTTTACCTATCTCCCTATCTCTCTTACGTATCTCAACCGGATCGGATTGGGCATCTCTATACAGCTGGTACTCAATATTAATAATTTCTGTAAGTTTCAAAGGTCTCGCCTTACTTGCTGCAAAACTAACTAGTGCCCATCCAAAAACTAAAGTTTTTGATCGGTAGCTGTCAGCACTCAGCGTTCAGCTTTCAGCAAAAGGCTTTTAAAATAAAGACTTAGCTAACGGCTGATAGCTGACCGCTGAAAGCTCCATCCGGAACTTGTCTCTTTCTGGATGGGCACTAACTAATGGATACAGGATAATAAGTGTTTGATATTAAAAAAGTTATATTCAAAGACATTAATACAGATAAACTCCTATAGCTTTATCTTCCGTGTCGTTGGTATCAAAGGCGCAGAACTCCACATTCACAAAATTATCCTTAACATTTCTTACATAAACCTGTTTTCTGATCAGTGTCCTGCTTTTATTATCCAGATTGAATTCTACTTCAAGGATATCTCCTTTTTGAAACAGGGCGGCTGATGCGATTTGAAACTTCAGTCCTCCCTTGGAGATATCCACTACAGTCATCGGACCTTTCTGGTCATCTCCGATGAGTGGAGAAAAAGTGAATTTCCCGGTAATTTTAATCTTTTTCCTGTAGTATTTTCTTCTCTCCAGGATGACTGAATATTCATTTCCACAGGGACACTTGATTTTTAAAGTGACAGGGGCTGCAATATTTTTATACTTTGAGACATCTGCTTCTTTTGAGACATTACATTTCGGGCATTTGAAAGATGCTGTATCCTCGCCGGAAAGAAAAATTTTTTGCGGTGTATCAATGTTCATCTTAACCTCTAGCTATTATTATGTCTCTGATTGATAAATCTTTCAAACCTGTTAACTTTTTAAATTCTCCTTTATTGTATAAAGTTTAAACGCTTTATCAAATAAATATTTATTGAATTTCTATTTCTTTTATTTCAGGAACCAGAATATTTATTACCAGCAGGGCTAATAAATATAAAGACCCGGCAATTACAAAAAGCATAAAATAGCTTCCTGTGAATTCCAGTATAAAACCGGCCGCGCTTGCTATAAACATACCGCCTATTGCACCGAATGTCCCTCCCATACCTACGACAGATGCAACAGCCTTTCGTGGAAATATATCTGATACTGTTGTGAACAGGTTAGCCGACCACCCCTGATGTGCAGCCGTAGCCAGACTCAATAAAGCCACAGCACCCCAGACACTTGACGCCTTTGAAGCAAACATAATAGGTATAGCACATAATGCGCAAATAAGCATAGTGGTTTTACGGCTTCTGTTGAGTGACCACCCCAGTTTAATTAAAAAAGAAGAAAGCCAGCCGCCAAGAATACTTCCCACATCAGCCATAAGGTATATAATAATGAGAGGGGCTGCGAATTCTTTTAATGTAAGACTATATTTTTCATTCAGGAATTTTGGAATCCAGTAGAGATAGAACCACCATGCAGGATCACTTAAAAGCTTTCCCATGGCAAAGGCCCAGGTTCCGCGGTATCTTATTAATTTTATCCATGATATTTTAATCCTGGGATCGGGTGGATCCGACTGGATATAAACCAGTTCTTCTTTACTCAACCGTTTGCTGTTTTCCGGTTTATCATAAAGCCAGAACCATAATAATAGCCATATCAGTCCGAAAGCCCCGGTAAAAATAAAGGCCTCCTGCCATCCCCATTTTAACGCAATAAACGGGACTACCAGAGGCGCTATGATTGCGCCTGCATTGGAGCCGGCATTGAAGAGTCCGGTTGCAAAAGCCCTTTCTTTTTTAGGAAACCATTCAGCTACTGTTTTTACAGCGGCGGGGAAATTTCCTGCCTCAAAAAAACCCAGTGCAAACCTGGCCGCTCCAAATCCAAAGGCAGAACCCGCAATAGCGTGACCTATTGCCGCAAAACTCCAGCCTGTAAGCGCACCGGCATAACCTTTTTTTGTTCCTATTATATCCATGATCCTCCCCACAAGGAGTAATCCGATGGCATACGCGGCTGTAAAGGCTGTTACAATATAACCATATTCGATCTCAGTCCATCCAATATCCTTCTGAAGTATAGGAGCAAGAATGCCGATCACCTGCCTGTCAACATAGTTGATTGTAGTGGCAAGAAATACGAGAGCGACTATTACCCATCTGAAATTACCGACTTTTACTTCTTGGGCCATATGACTGTTTGAATTTGAGTTGTTCATTATTTCCCGCAAGTTGGATAAAATAATATTATTTATTAACTTTTACTTAAATGTGTTTGATAATACTGATTTAATATCTTTTTTCAATAGTTATCTATGAATCAGTTGATGAATATAAAACATTGGTGTACTGTTCAGAGTCGCCTTTCAAAATGACTTTGATCATAACTATCGATTCTAAGAAAATTCAGGCGGAATAATTATGAATTACTTATATGAAGACAGATTGTTCCCGGCTGAAGAGAAATCGCGTGAAATAGCACGTTCTCTTTATGCCATTATGAAGGATTTGCCAATAATAAGTCCTCATGGTCATACGGATCCTTCGTGGTATGCGGAAAATATAAATTTCAATAATCCTGCTGAGCTCTTCATTATTCCCGATCATTACCTGATCAGGATGCTTTGCTCCCAGGGATATTCCCATGCCGATATGGGAGTCAGGACCATGGACGGAACTCCATATGAAAAAGATCCCAGGAAAATATGGAACATCTTCGCAAAAAATTATCACCTGTTCTATGGAACCCCGACCCGGATGTGGCTTGATTATGTGTTCAGCGAGATATTTGAGATCGAGCAGGAGCTTGATGAAAATACTGCAGACTCCAGTTACGATATCATAGATGAAAAACTCAAGACCGAAGAATTCAGGATAAGAAATCTGTATGAACGATTCAGGATTGAAGTAATAAGCACTACCGATGAGGTAAACAGTTCTCTGGAAGATCACAGGAAGATAAGGGATGACTGGGATGGAAGGGTTATTCCGTGCTTCAGGCCTGATTCTGTAACAGGTCCTTTACATGAGTCATTTGTTGCTGAGATCAGTGGATTGTGTAACGGCACCATGACCTATAAAAACTATCTTAATGCCCTTCAGGAACGAAGATTGTTTTTTAAGGAGATGGGCGCTGTTTCCACTGATCACGGCTGCCTTGAGGCCTATACAGCAGAGGTTTCCGATAAAAAGATGCAGAGCCTGCTGGATAAGGCGCTGAATAAAACCATTGATAAGGATGAAGCAAGGGAATTTCAGGGGCATATGCTGATAGAGATGGCACGGATGAGTATAGAAGATGGACTGGTTATGCAGATTCATCCCGGAGTATACAGGAATCACAGCAGCCAGATATTTAATCGTTATGGAAGGGATAAGGGGGTGGATATTCCTGTAGAAACGGAATATGTAAAGGTATTAAGACCTCTTCTGGAAAGATATGGTCATGAAAAAAATCTGAAAATAGTCCTGTTTACTCTGGATGACACAAGGTATACACGTGAACTGGCTCCGCTGGCCGGCTATTATCCGGTGTTAAAGCTCGGTCCTGCCTGGTGGTTTAATGACAGCCCCGAAGGAATGCGACGCTTCAGGGAGTCAGTGACAGAAACAGCAGGTTTTTATAACACTGTGGGTTTTAATGATGATACCAGGGCTTTTTTAAGTATCCCCGCACGTCATGATATGGCAAGACGTATTGACGCATCTTTTCTCGCGAGGCTTGTTGCAGAACACAGGCTGAGCATGAATCAGGCAGGGAGGCTCGCACGGGACCTGGTTTATAATATTCCTAAGGATAGTTATAATTTATAAAAGACGGATACTGGTTACTGGATGCTAGTTACTTGTCACTGGATACTGGTTGCTGGAAGAGGGCAGGTGCAAACAGGAAAAATATACACAATAGGGCATTCCAGCCAGGATTGGGAATTTTCATCGGGTTGCTCAAGATGCACTCCATAGAAGTTGTGGTTGATGTGCGCTCCAGTCCCTATTCAAAATATACTTCACAATTTAATAAAAAAGATATGCAGAAGGATATCAGAGGAAATAACAACAATCAACATATACCCAACAACCCACAATTATAAAGGAGAAATTATCATGAGTACTGTAAAAGACCAAAAATTGAAAATCAGTTTCCTTTCACGTTCAGTTGTTTTTATTGCTGCAATTTTTTTAACTCTGGCATTGATGACAGGGTGCACTGACAATACGAATCCGAAGTATGAAAAAATGTTTGACCGGATAGCGATCGAGGACATGATAGTAAGGTACTATGTTGATATGGGAGCCGGGAAGCATCATGATCTGGCTATGTTCTATACTGAAGATGGGATTCTTGATGTCAACAGTGTGGTCGCAAAAGGCCGTGAGGAAATAGAAAAAATGTATGCAGATGTAGGTGACAGCGGGGAAGCCCCTTTTAGTGGAAAAATGCACATGTTGCTCAACAATGCCATTATTGATGTTGATGGAGATACTGCAACAGCATGGTTTATCTGGACCGGTGTCTTAGACTACGATATCACAAAACCACCACGCTTTCAGGAACAGGGGCGTGAATATGACAAGCTTGTGAAGATCGATGGTCGATGGTATATCAAGGAACGATATATTACAGCTGACAGCGGTGCAGAAATGTGGATGGAGACTTATAAACCAAGAACATTCAGGTAATATTTTAAAATGTAGAGGCACGGTCTGTCGTTCCATCCTCTGTAGCAGTAGCTACTGCGGAGGACGGGCGCTATAGCTTACGTCTTCGTTATTAGCTATGACGAGACATGATGGCGTGACAGGCGTATCGCATCCTCTTTATAATGGCTGGATGTAATTAATAAAAGAGGTGATTCTTAATGAAAAACAGTTTTCGGGAAGCCCTTCGGTTTTATCTTGTTGACTGTAAAACTCCCCTTGGGAAGATCATTGATATTTTCATTATTCTTCTGAATCTTTTTATATGTGCATTTCTGGTCATTGAAACCTATGTTGAATCTGAAGAAACATTATATCTTCTCTGGCAAATGGAGAAGGTAATTGTTTTATTATTTATCATTGAATATGCGGCAAGACTGTATGGCTCTAAAAACAGGTTTAAACAACTTATTGATATTTACAGTATTATTGATCTTGTTGCCATACTGCCGACACTTGCCTTGATGATATTTCCGTACTTCGGTATTGAGCTTGATCTTACGGTTATAAAATTTATTAGGATTATAAGGGTTCTCAGGATATTCAGGTTCCTGAGGTTTACTGCTGATCCTGATTTCTTTTTTGGAAGCATTACTACACATGTCCTGCAGGTAGTAAAACTGTTTTTAATCATTTTTATGATTTTCTTTATCTCTTCCGGCTGGTTTTTTTATTCTGAAAATGAGCTTAATGAAAGCATACAGACATTCGGGGATGCCTTTTATTTTTCAGTTGTTACACTAACCACAGTCGGTTTCGGCGATATCACTCCTGTTACCCAGTGGGGGAGATGGGTAACTGTATTCATGATAATATCCGGCATCATATTAGTTCCCCTGCATATTAGTAAGATCGTTAAAGAGTGGGTACATTTGGCTGCAAAGACGGATATTATATGTCCCGGATGCGGCCTCAGGTACCATGATAAAGATGCCTCACACTGTAAATCCTGCGGTCATATTATATATCAGGAGTTTGAGGATTAAGAAAACAGACTATAGCTTTTTAGGCTGAAGTCTGAAGTGAAAAATATAAATCGGTATATTTACATAATGGGTAGGGGTGATAAATCTTTCACCCTCACAATTGTGATATAAGTATATTGCTCTCCAATTATAGAAACTTACCTGCCAGATTTAATCTTTTTGAATTGTGAATAAGTAAATAATAACAGGTGGATATGAATGTTGTAAGAATTATGTTGACATGAATTACAAAAGTAGTCAATAATAAAACTACACATGTAATCATATAGCAAGGAGAGATTAATCATGGATATTAAAACTAATTCAATTGCCAGTTTACCTGCCAGTGTTTTGGTAGCATCAATTGCAACAAGTTTGCTTTTTATTTCTATTCCTCTTTTGACTAAGATTTCAATAAAAACAGGGGATAGAATAAAAACGACTCCTTTATTGATCAATCCAAGAAAACCACAGCCTCCATCTGAACCTGAACAGGAAGAAAAGCTGCAGGAACTAAAAAAACTTGAGACACCTGAAAGAGTTCCGTCGAAAAAGAAAATGCCGCAACCAAGGCTGGATATACCGGTTAATGGTTTGACCGAAGGTCTTGGCGGTACAATACCTATAAGTAACTTTCTCGATACAGACTTTAAGGTAACTGAATCATTATATGCTTCTGCTTTTCTACCGGATGAGGTTGATCAGGGGCCAAGACCTGTTAGACAATTTGAGCCAAGGTATCCTTTTGAGGCACAGCAGAAAGGTATAGAAGGTAAGATTACTGTTAAGTTTGTGGTAGATAGTACAGGAACACCTCAGGAACCGGAAATTGTTAAAGTCGAACCAGAAGAAGTTGAAGGTGTTTTTGATACGGCTGCTCTGGAATGTATTAAGAAATTTAAATACAGGCCTGCAATTAAAGGGGGAAAACCTGTTGACAGTATTGCAGGTATCCTGTTTACATTTTCTGTATCTGAATGATCTGTAAAGTACCTTATTTCGAAGGGGCGAAAAAATTTTCGCCCCTTCGATTGAATGATTAATCAATTGTTTATCTTTTCGCAATAAACCTAGCATCCTTATATTTGCCCTTAATTAAAAAGATAATATCTATAAATACAAATAGATAATAAAAAGATAAAAAAGGGGGATTACTCATGCTTTCAATTCGATTATCCATTCTTACGACTATATTCTTCTTTATTATGTCAAATTATCCAGCGGCAGTGGAAGTTCAAAAAGATACCAATGCCCTGGTAATCGGGCAAGCGTTAAAGATTAACTCAAAAATATTGAATGAGGAAAGGCCTGTATGGGTTTACCTGCCGGAGGATTATAATTCTTCACAGGATAAGAGATACCCGGTTATTTATTTGCTGGATGGAGCCTTTCATTTTCATCATATTACCGGAGCGGTCCAAATTCTTGCAAGAAGAGAACGGATACCTGAAATGATTATTATCGCAATTCCTTATATTGATTATGACCGTCGCGACCGGGATTTATCACCAACCTCTGAAAATGGTCGTCCTCCTGTTGCAGGCGCAGACAACTTTATGGCATTTCTTGAAAAAGAACTCATACCCTTTGCTGAGAAAAATTATCGGACCGACTCATATAAAATACTTTTCGGCCATTCAAGGGCTGGAACGTTCAGTATCTATGTTTTACTGGAAAATCCGGGGTTTTTTAATACAGTCATTTCCATAAGCCCTAATCTAGGCTGGGATGATCGTTTTATTCATCTTTTTAAACCACTACCTATGGTAGTGGTACGATAAAAAGGTTTAACC
>JASFHE010000186.1:0-10459 GCA_050123415.1 Desulfobacteraceae bacterium
TCCCCTGTTAAATAAAGTTGACAGGATATAGGCCTGGTCTTCGGCCCTCCCTATAAATGAAGGAGTAAAAGGTCTGTGCCGTTTGAGACTCTCAACAAAAATTCCATTTGTGCCTCCGGTTACATGGATACGTTCAATACACTCACTCCTTCCATCTATGCTGCTCTCTTTACCATACCTTGTCATCATTTCAGCTTCGGTCGACAGGGCCTGAGGTAATTGACTGAAGAATACAGTTTCATCAGGTTTTAGTTTTTTTGAAGGGAAAGGGACATCAGGTGTAAACACCCCCCTGCATATATCACAATCATTTACCAGTGCCCCTGCTATCATGCCCAGTTCAACGGGATTACCTGAGAAATCGGTCCCCCTTGCACCCCACAGGTCAGTCTTGAAATGCTCAAAGGCAGAATTCCCGGTCTCACACAATAATTCGTCCTGTGGGAATACCTGGTCAAGGTCAATTTTAAAAGTAGCCCGGACCTTATCATCGATCATCACATTCCAGAAAAGGGCAATGGCCTTTAAAAAACTGTAGTGGCGGCCATATTCACCGTCAACACCAAAGACATCTGTCAGCCCTGACGCATCACGGTTCAGGAAATTTTCTGCTGCAGGAACAATAATTTCTTCGATGATATTCCGGGCATCGGTCTCTGTGAAGACATACACATCCAGATTATTTAAATCATCCGAACCGGCCAGGACATCTTCAAGATATGGTCTTGCTATCTCATGAAGACCTTTATGTGTTACTGATACAGACAGCAGACATACTGCCTTATTGTCCCCTGAAAAATTACCCCTGTCTTTTTCAAAGCGGACAGCCTGTTCAAGGCCGTTAAGCCCATACAGGAACTCATTATTCTCATTTTTCACACCTATCTGTATGGGGTGATCATACCAGTACAGCTGATCTTCTTTCACTATTTCAGTAAGACTGCTTTTAATGGTTTTACCTGTCGGCAGATCATCAATTGCCGAACCGGATGGAGGAACAGTCAATAGTATATTGGATGTAAAGAGAATCTCTTCCGCGGGATTCTTTATCGGGTTTTCATTAAGGCCTGTTATTTTTATCCGCCTCTTATTTCTCAGGGATTTTGTGGTCTGGTCTTCTTTTGTATGAATTCCGCACCCTTCAGGGAAAAAGATCGACCATATATGTTCTTTTGTTTCATAATCATCAATATCATGATTGTCCTCTCTGATCCATTGTGCCAGAGATTCCAATCTGTCCTTCAAATACTCAGTATCATCTACTGCCCGTGCCAGTTCATCTTTAATGCATTCAATCCCCTTAAGATAGAAATCCGCAATAGCGCCAAACTGCTCCGACTCCTTCATCTTTAATAACAACTCAACAGATCTTCCGGATTTTTCATTATCATTTTCAGCAAGTGCAGCAAGAAAGGCCATGTTAAGCTGAATGGATATATATTTTTCATCCGGTGCAATATTAATCTTATTTTTATTTACCAGTTTATCAATCAGCCAGTTCAATACAACCTTGAAGTCATTATTCATCGTGGTCTCCTGTGTCAAACCAGTATGTTATTAATCGGAAAAATTCACATAAAGATATCACAAGTCTGTAAACACTGTCCAGAAAGAGCAGATTTCCGAATCCGATATATCATATCCTGTTAAAAATGTTAGTGCGGATTTTTGGATATTGACTTACCGATTAACACAAAGGATAATTTGAATACATATATAGGTGGGAGTATATGACCCGCAGGATTTTTAAAGCCTTTTTTGAAACATCCGTTGAATAACGGCTGAAGTTATTTTATAATCGTATTAAGATTCTGATATTGCCAAAATAAGCGGTGAAAATCCGCTACCGGGATAATCCTTTGTTAACCTTTAGAAAAGGGGGCTGCAATGGTTAGTCTTCTGGCAAAAGATATTATGAATCCGGATGTTCTATCTGTTGGACCTGACTGGTCCATCGGCCAGCTGGCTGATTTCTTATGCGCGAACTCAATCTCAGGCGCGCCGGTAATTACCGAAGACAACAAACTACTGGGAGTCGTATCAATGACTGACCTTGTGCGGCAAACAAGCATGCCGGGCATAAATTCCTGTCTTGATGATGCAGAAGAAACCTATATCCACTCATCTGAAAAACAGTATTCTCCTGCGGAAATAGAATCTTCCAGAATAGATGCTCAATCTCTTGTAACAGTGCGCGATATCATGACTCCTGTAACATTCAATGTAAATGAGTACACAAAAATACAGGATGTTGCAGATGCCATGTTAAGGGGACGAATACACAGGGTATTCGTAACCAATAATGAATCCCTTATCGGTATCATTACAACCATGGATTTACTCAGCGCAGTGAGAGACCTTTAATTTTTAATAAAAATTGAGGATTGCCTTTATTTTCTGAAAAGCGCTTCAAGGGCTTCCTTTGCTTCTCTGGTCCTGTATACAACTCCGCTTACTTCCTTTGAGCCTTTTGGCACAAAGTAATCACAAAAGTTGGACCGTTCTTTATCGGAAATCCTTTCAGCCATTACCTCTTTACACTCATTATAGGCATGGTGATCATAAAATTTACATTGTTTACAGCATCTCAGGTCACGTTGACAGTGGGGGCAGATGTCCCGCCGGCTTATCTTCCCTTCAACAGGGACCTTCTTTCCGCAAAAAACACATTCCATTTTCATATTCCCTCCCGAATTCTGAAAATTATTTTTTTTTGCCTAATAGTCCTGCGGGTTAAATCCTGCAGGACAGTTGATAATAAAAAATACTTAAGAATTGTCTTAATTTCATGAAAAACCGTTTTGAGGCAGAAGTCTGAGATAGGATCTCTAACTGTTCATTTCTTGTTTACGGTGTCTTTTCATACAAAAAAAGGTTTATTCTTGAGACTCCCCGGATTGATTCTTGTTTTAAACCTAATTATCATTTTTTTTAAAACAAGATCCTTGGGTGTGGTAATATTAACTTTATTACTTTTCCCTGTGAGTATCAACTATTTTAATACGATATAATATATTAATCGTTCAATAATATAAAAAACTTTAAAAAAATATATCGGTCAAACAGTAGTTATTATATTATACTCAGTATATGATATATATTCAATTAATATATCATTTATATAAAATCAATGAAAAAAATATATTTTAATCATTTTTTTGATCTTTTAAATAAATGTCAACAAAATCCACTTTTTACAGTCTTTTCAACCATACAGCTGATCTTGGCATGTCGGTTAAAGGTCATTCATGTGAAGACCTTTTCAGGAATGCCGGAACAGCGCTTCTTGAGCTTCTTGTGGATAACAAGGCCCCTGAAACTGGAAAAAAATTGGAGGTTTCACTTGATGGAAATGATCTTCCGGATCTAATGGTCAAATGGCTTTCTGAAATCCTGTATCTCTTTGAAGGTGAAAGCCTGATAGTGACTGAAATATCCATTAACTCGCTAAACAGCAGTAATATAACCTCAACTCTCTCAGTCATTGAATTTGACGGCCGATACCATGCAGTATTGAGGGAAATTAAGGCAGTTACATATCACCAGATTGAGGTTAAGGAAAAAAACGGTCTCTGGACCGCCAGAGTAATATTTGATCTCTAGAGGATATTTATGGAAATCAAACTGGAAAAAATAGATAAAAACCGGTGGATCATTCCCAAAACCGGTAAAATGAGGGTCCCAGGAATGATTTTTTCCAGCTCCTGCTTAATTAAAGAAGTTAGAGATGGGCAAAGCATCGCACAGGTGGCCAATGTGAGTACCCTTCCCGGTATTGTGGGGCATTCTCTTGCCATGCCCGATATCCACTGGGGATATGGATTCCCCATAGGCGGTGTTGCAGCATTTCGCATGGATGACGGCATAGTGTCACCTGGCGGTGTTGGGTACGACATTAACTGCGGCTGCCGGCTTATGACAACCGGACTTAAGGCATCCGATATAGAATCCTATATAAGAGATGTCATTATTTCGCTTTACAGGGATATTCCTCTGGGTGTCGGCAAAGGAGGAAGTATTAAACTTTCTAAAAGAGATGAAGCCATGGTGGCTACAGAAGGAGCAGCCTGGGCAATTAAAAAGGGATTCGGCAGCAGGGAAGACCTGTTAAAAACAGAGGACAATGGAACCATGCCCGGTGCTGATCCTGATGTATTAAGTGAAAGGGCAGTAAAAAGAGGCCTGGATCAACTTGGCACCCTTGGCTCGGGAAATCATTTTCTGGAGATACAGGTCGTTGATGATATATATGACAAAAAAACCGCCAATCAGTTTAATCTGCACAAAGGTCAAATCACCGTATTTCTGCACACCGGATCAAGGGGTTTCGGGCACCAGATATGCGACGATTTCTTGAAAAAGATGTCGGAAAAACCGCAAATCACTGACCTCCCGGACCGGCAGCTTGCCTGTGCCCCAATAGGTTCTGATATTGGCAGGAAATATCTTTCAGGAATGGCCTGCGCTGCAAATTATGCCTGGGCCAACAGGCAGGTACTCATGCACCTTGCCAGTGAATCAATGCTGAGATCCCTTGGTATAAGTCCGGGGACACTGCGTATGTCACTCCTTTATGACGTATCCCATAATATTATCAAAAAGGAGCATCACATGGTGGACGAAAAAAATATACTCCTCTGTGTTCACAGAAAAGGCGCCACACGCTCTTTCCCGCCCGGGCATGAAAATATTCCGGATATATATAAGCAGACAGGTCAGCCCGTGCTGATCCCTGGAGATATGGGGACCTGTTCATATGTCCTTGCAGGAGCACATGGGGCCATGGAACATAGTTTCGGATCAAGCTGCCACGGGGCAGGACGTATTTTAAGCAGGAGCAGCGCCATAAAAAAGGCAAAAGGAAGATCCATACAAAGAGAACTTGAAGACAAGGGGATTTTTGTGCAGGCAGGAGGGAAAAATACACTCAAGGAAGAAATGCCCGAGGCCTATAAGGATGTATCGGAGGTTGTCGAGGCAGTTCATCAGGCAGGTCTTGCACGAAAGATAGCACGATTGAGACCATTAGGGGTTATCAAGGGATAGTTTTTATTATATATTGATCTTCACCGGGTATTTTTGAAAGCTGAAAACCAAGCTTACGTGCGAGGGAAAGCATATGAATATTTTCCGTCAAGACAAAACCGCTCATACTTTCTATCTTTTTATCTCTCGCAAATACGATGAGGTTTTCCAGCAATACCCTTCCGACTCCTTTTCCCTGCCACTCGTCACGGACTACCACTGCGAATTCGGTATCTGGTTGGTTAGGCTTTGAAAAAAATCTGGCTACTGCCAGC
This sequence comes from Desulfobacteraceae bacterium, assembly GCA_050123415.1. Classification (GTDB taxonomy): domain Bacteria; phylum Desulfobacterota; class DSM-4660; order Desulfatiglandales; family HGW-15; genus JAAZBV01. Next base: position 5,301 of record JASFHE010000186.1, read on the forward strand.
ATTCTTTCCTCTGATTCTGTTTTATCTAAAGCCACAAGTGCCATATCCCTGTTATAATCAATCTGCGTAAATCTGATCAGTAAGTGCCGGGGTAACTCCTCAAGAGGAGTGAAAAAACGATAGTATTTACTCTTCGGGGACAAAGAATTGATTAGATCCAGTAAAAGGGATGCGTCTTCAGGCCTGATTGGACGCATGAACAGCTCTATGCCGGCTCTGGTAATAACTTTTTTCTCATAATGCTCCGGATAAATGTTGCCGGATACATACTCCTGTAAAGCCGCTTTAGACTCCGGGCAATGCTCCGCTGATTTCTGTACACGATCCTTTTTCTTATGTAAGATAGGCAGATGTATAGCCATTTAAATACCCTGTAATCAAATAGCAGAATCGACTGATAATTATTAAGCAAGGGGTATGCCATCACCTGAAATGAAAGAAAGGCTGTAATATAATGATATAATTCCGTTTGTTATCTAATGTCTTTCCTGTCCAGGTAAAGAGCAGTGTGCTGAATGTAATATTTTTTTCCAATGTGTAAAAAGTGGGGACATCGGCAGGATTATCTTGAAAGGATGGAGGAGTTAAATTATATAAATTGTAATCGAAAACTGAATCGGATAAAATCCCAAAATCACAATGTGATATCCATCGTATAATTCAGAAATGGATAAAATTCAAATCTCCCGATTTGAGGGATAACGAGTGAGAATAGCATGATATGTGGAAAAAAATAGGTCTTCGCCTCAGAATATATATCATTATTGCCCTTCTGGTTTTGATAACCTGTTCCGGAGGGATGGTAACTGTCTGGTATACTTATCGTATCGAGGGTATGTTCGGAAATATCGTGGACCGAAATATAGAGGCCTTCAGGATAGTCGAGGAACTTGAGACTGCTCTCGTCAACCAGAAAGGATTTGTTACCTATTATTTGCTTGATTCGGATCCTGACTGGCTCAGACAACTTGGCGAATACAGGCAGGTTTTTAAAGAAAGGATAAAAGAGGCGGGCAGCCTGGTAGAAACTGCGGAAGAGAAAAAAGCCCTCCGGGACCTCGAAAATGAATACCAGATGTATATTGATCTCAAAGACAGGGTTATCGCCTTTTACAGGGATGGAAACAGGACCGCAGGGGCAGATCTTCACAAAGACTCACGTCTTCATTTTTTCAAAAGTCTTGAATTGAGCGAAAAATTCAAAGAAATTTATGTAGAAAAAATATCTGCAATAAAAATCGATAGTCTTGCGCAGGCCCGGAAATTGAGATTCATAGCCGGTACCGCAATATTTTCTGTCATCTTTCTTGGTATTGTGCTTGCCCTGGTACTGCTCAGGCAGATCCTGGAGCCTATCAGGCTTCTGGTGCGCGAAACCTACCGGGAAAAACTTTCTTCAGACGCCGGAGATGAGGTTAAAGCTCTGAGCATTGGTGTAAGAGGACTTATTGAGGATATTGATCAGACAAGTCTTGAGCTTGAAAAGAGCAGAGAAATTTTGCTACAGGCGGAGAAAATGGCAGTGGTGGGGAAGCTTGCAGCAGGCGTAGCCCACAGCATAAGAAATCCCCTTACATCTGTTAAAATGAGACTTTTTTCAATGGGCAGGGCACTTGATATGCCCGAGTCCCAGAGAGAAGATTTCGATGTTATTTCTGAAGAGATACGCCATATAGATACCATTGTTCAGAATTTTCTGGAATTTTCGCGTCCTCCAAAACTTAAGATGCAGATGATAAGCCCCTCTGAAATAGTGGATCTGGTAATTCAGCTTTTAAGGCACAGGCTTGAATCCGGTAATGTCGAGATAGCAGTACATAGAGAAAAAAAGTTGCCGGAGATTGAGATAGACCCTGAGCAAATCAAGGAAGTATTTGTCAATCTAATGGTCAATGCATGTGAGGCCATGGTGGATGGCGGAAAGATTGAGATATTTGAAGAGCAGGACACAGTAAAAAATATCGGGGACGCGGTTATCATAAAGATTAAAGACAATGGCCCAGGTATCCCTGACAAAATCCAGGAAAAGGTGTCTCAGCCCTTTTATACTACCAAGGAGGAAGGAACAGGGCTTGGGCTGAGTATCGCAGAGCGTATAGTAACAAACCACGGTGGAATCATTACCTTTGAATCAAAGCAAGGCTGCGGAACGACATTTATAATTGCGCTTTCAAGAGAGGTTAAAAAGAAGTGACAAATATCCTTATAATTGACGATGATGATTCATTAAGAAAAAGTTTTGAAAAACTGCTCAATGAAGAAGGCTATACAGTCTTTTCAGCGCCTTCAGGGGAACTGGGGTTGAAGAAGGTCCGGGAGAATCCTCCTGATGTAGTTGTACTGGATATGAAACTTCCGGGAATGAACGGACTGGAAGTATATAAAAAAATAAATGAATTTGATCCCAAACTCCCTGTAATAATAATGACAGCCTTTGGTACAACGGAAACTGCAATTGAGGCTACAAAGCTGGGCGCCTTTGATTATATACTAAAACCCTTTGATGTTCCTGACATGCTTACTACAATAAGCCAGGCAATGGAATCAGCCAGGTTCATGCGCAGACCTGTTAACATGACTCCTGTCTCCGACAATACATCAACAGAAGCTCTTATCGGCAGAAGCAGCGCCATGCAGGATGTGTACAAGGCCATAGGCCGTGTTTCTCCAACAGATGCAACAGTCCTGATCCGCGGTGACTCAGGTACCGGTAAAGAACTCGTTGCAAGGGCACTTTATCAGCACAGTCTGAGAGCAGGAAAGCCCTTTCTTGTAATTAACTGTGTGGCTATACCTGAAACCCTCCTTGAAAGTGAACTGTTCGGCTATGAAAAAGGTGCATTCACAGGTGCAACCCACCGGCGTATAGGAAAAATAGAACAGGCCAACCATGGGACAATCTTTCTTGACGAAATAGGAGACATGCCGCCCGGTATACAGGCAAAAATACTCAGACTGTTACAGGAAAAAAGCATAGAAAGGCTTGGCGGGCGCTCAACTATCCCGGTCGATGTGAGGATTATAGCTGCTACAAACAGAGATTTAGAAGCAGGAATAGCTTCCGGCAGATTCAGGGAGGACCTCTATTTTCGCCTTAAAGTAGTGACAATCGGGCTTCCGCCACTAAATAAAAGATCAGCAGATATCGCACTTCTTGTGGATTATTTTCTACCCAGGTTTGCAAATGAACTTGGTATCAGCAATCCCGGCATAACAGAGGAGGCAAAAAAAGTACTTGTAAGCTATCCATGGCCCGGAAATGTAAGGGAACTCGCAAACATCCTTCAAAAGGCGTTGATCTTTAACCGTGGAACTCCTATAGGTCTGGATGATATTACCCGGGCTATAAGCGGTAAGATGGCTGTAAGAGGAGAAGGGAAGACGGAGACTGACCGGGAGATTGTTAACTGGATAAGGGAAGAACTGTCATCAGGAAACAAGGGCAATGTCTTTGACTCCTGCATGGATCACTTTGCAGGTATACTCATCAAAGAGGCCCTCAACATTACCGGAGGAAACAGGACAAAGGCTGCAAAGCTTCTTGGTCTATCAAGGCCAACACTTCATTCAAGGATTGAAAAATATCAGATTACCCTTGAAACCTATGTAAAAGACGATTGAGATATAATAACATCAGGCCCCCTCTTTTTACATACTGTAAAAAAAACCGACATAAAATTTATAAAATCAATTCATCTCTATAACTCATCATTATGAATAGCTAAATTTAACAGACAGTTATGGACAGCCGTTCAATTCCCTATTTGGCATATTAGTTGCTCTTCTTTTATTTGCATAAGTAAGAGTGACTGTAAAGTTACCCTGCATGTAATTTTAGTTTATTAGTGCGCAGATATAACTACGAGGCAGAAAAGGAAGTGGAAAAGAAGATCCTCATATCAGATAGAAATAAAAATGTGAGAGAGTATCTTAAACGTGAGATGAAGATAGACGGTTACAGGGTTGAACTGGCAAAGAGTGCCGGTGAAATTCTGGACCGCATCAGACACGATGATTCTATCAGGCTCCTTATCCTTGACCCTGACCTGCCGGACCTTGAATATGAAACGCTCATGCAGACTCTTATAGAGATGACGGCAAAACTGCCTGTTATTCTTCATTCTTACAGCAACAATCGGGAGGATGAAAGCGGTGCATATAAGCCGCTCCATTTTGTTGAAAAGAGAGGACATGGCATCGATAACCTTAAGCAGGTGGTCAGTTCACTCTTAAAAAAGGCAGAAAACATATAACTGTCCATATGCGATGGGACATAGGACACTTACATGGAAAATTATCAGGAAAAAAATTATTTCATACTGTTCCTGAGGGACAGATTTTTAAGCGTTCTGGTTACGTCTATAATTCCACTTATTCTGGTAAGCGGAATTATCCTTTACCAGTTTTTTGGATCCTACAAAATAAAGATAGAAGACCATCTCTCCACACTTGTCAAAAAACATAAACTCAACATTGACAGCTTCCTTGATGAAAAACTGGGAAACATCAAATTTATTGCCGAAAGCAACAGTTTCGAAAAACTAAGTGACCATTCCATTCTCGAAGTGCAGCTTATGCTTCTCCAGCAGGAATACAGCTCGGTATTTGTTGATCTTGGTGTGATTAATTCAAGCGGAATTCAGGTTGCATATGCCGGTCCATTCAAGCTTGGAAAGGCGGATTATTCAAACTCCGACTGGTTTGAAAGGGCCATGGAAAGCCCCTATTATCTGAGTGATGTATTTCTGGGTTTAAGGGGTCTCCCGCATTTTATCATCACAGTAAGGACTGTCAGGAATGGTAAACCATGGCTTTTAAGGGCAACCATTGACTTTGTGGCCTTCAATGATCTTGTAGAAAACATACGTATAGGTGAGACCGGTTTTGCCTTTATCCTCAATCGAAAAGGAGAATTCCAGACCAAGCCTCTGTTTAATGTAAGTCCAAAGGACCCTCCCTATACCGGTTTTCTTAATTATAAAGGAACAAAAGACGTACTGTTTGAAAAACTAAAAAAGGAACCATCCGGGAAAAACATATATGTAGCAGCCTTTCTTAAAAAAGGAGAATGGATCCTGGTTTGCCAGCAAATGGCATCTGATGCCTTTTCCGTCTTTTTTGAGGCCCTGAATATTACTCTGATTATCATTTTGCTGGGA
>JASFHE010000187.1:0-10447 GCA_050123415.1 Desulfobacteraceae bacterium
ACAGTATGCAAGAGTATATTTACTTTTCCCGATAATATTTCAAAAAAAGCCGGATACAGATATAACCAAAACATTATCCCTGTTCCATCAGGAATAATCTGAATCCGTATTTCAGTCTATACACTTGTGCAACGCAGTGAAATTGACCCCTATCATAAAAATCTTTATCAATCAAGATCAATACTATTTAATTATTTGTATAAAAAAAGGACGGTTAAATTACATTAACCGTCCTTTTTATAAACCGGAAATATACTAAACCTATGCAGCGGTTAACCCCCCGTCAACAAAAAATGTCTGACCTGTTATAAAATCAGAAGCGCTTGAAGCCAGAAATACTGCCGCGCCCTTTAAATCGGATGGTTCGCCGAGTCTTCCCAGAGGGATCTGTGCAGAATATTTCTCTGCAAGTGTGGGATCATTCTTAATATGAACGGTCCCCTGGGTGATAATAAGAGAAGGACCGATTGCATTAACATATATATTATAAGGTGCCAGCTCAAGTGCAAGGGCCTTGGTTATCATACCAACAGCACCCTTTGTAGCACAGTATGCTGAATTTCCACCGGTATAACCTCTGACTTCTCTAACGGATGAAAGGTTGATTATCTTGCCCTTTCCCTGCTCCTTCATAATACAGCCAAAATGCTTGCAGGCAATCATTGTGCCTTTGACATTTATACTGAATATCTTGTCCCAGTCTTCCATTGGGTAATCAAGTGCCTCTCGCTTTATGTTCAGACCCATGGCATTTACGAGGATGTCAACGGAACCGAATTTTGTCACTACATCTCCGACAAGCTTTGCCATACTTTTTTCATCGGTAACATCAACAGTCATGGCAGTGATATCACCGCCTGTCTTTGACTTGATATCGGCAGCTGCCTTCTCAAGAGCTTCAAGCTTTCTGCTTGCAATAACAATATTTGCGCCATACTGGCTCAGACCTTCAACAATAGCCTCACCGAGACCGCCTGCCCCGCCAAGTACCACGGCGTTTTTACCTTTCAGACTAAAAATATCTTCCATGCGAAAATGTTTCCCTCCTTAATATTTTTTTTCTGAAATCTTAGCTTCTTTCGAATACGGCAGCAACACCGAGTCCGCCTGCACCGCAGATCGTCTCAAGACCATAGCGTGAATTCCTGCGAACCATCTCATGAATCAGTGTAACAAGTCGCATTGCACCGGTCGCACCAATTGGATGTCCAAGGGAAATGCCTGAGCCATTAACATTCACCTTTGCTTTACATTCATCCGGAGTAAGCCCCAGAAGTTTTGCATCTGCAAGGGTCTGAGCTGCAAAGGCCTCCTGAATCTCGATCAACTCGATATCATCCTGCGTTATGCCGGCCATGTCAAGTGCTTTGTTAACAGCGAGAGGAACAGCAGGATAGGTAAGTGTAGGATCATCACCGGCAGCTGCAAAGGACTTAAACTCTACCATGGGCGTAATACCCAGTTCCTTTACCTTTTTTTCACTCATAAGCACCACAGCACCGGATCCGTCATTTTCTGAAGAAGAATTCCCTGCAGTACAAACACCGTCAGGATATATGGTTTTAAGCTTCGCAAGCTTCTCAATTGTAGTATCGGGGCGTGGTGTTTCATCTTTATCAAAAAGAATCGGTTCACCTTTTACCTGAGGGATCGGAATACCGATTATTTCCTCGGTAAACTTGCCTGATTCCATAGCCTTAACAGCCTTCTGGTGGCTGTTATAGGCCCATTCATCTACTTCTTCCCTGGTTATTCCCTCATTCTTTGCTGCTGTTTCAGCCCAGGTCATCATAGAATTCAATTCACCAAACCTTTCGATGGGCTGGGCCATAACACGGCCTCTCTGTATCCTGTCATAAAAAGGAATACCCCACATGGCAAGTGCTCCATGCCCCTTCGGCATGAAACCGAACTTGTCATCTATTTTACCGCCAAGGCCCCAGCGGATATCACCGGGAATATACATTTCCGCCTGACTCATGCTCTCCATACCGCCGGCCACAACAATATCGGCATTACCGGTCTGTATCTTCATTGCGCCCATAGCAATGGCATCAAGACCGGAACAACAGCGCCTGTCTACAACCAGCCCTGTTATTGATACGGGCCAGCCCGCTTCCAGCAGCGCCATACGTGCTCCATTAGCACATTCGCCATTCTGGTATGCATGGCCCATTACAACTTCATCAACAGATTCTGCTTCTATACCAGCCCTGCGGATTGCTTCATTCAACACTACTGCGGCAAATTTATACACAGGTATACTGCGCAGCGTTCCGCCGAACCGGCCGATCGGAGTTCTTACGCCACTTACTATAAATACTTTTTCCAGGCTCATGAGCTCTCCTCGCTAGTTTGATTTGGAAGGTAATGCATCACCAAGATCCATTGCAAATTTCAGCATTTTCAGGAGTTTCTCATCCCTTACAGCACAAAGTTCAGTCTCCGGCTTTCCTTCGTAATCATAAAAACCCTTGCCTGACTTTACACCAACATGTCCCTGATCATAAAGTTCAAAAATCTTTTTGGGCGTGTAATTGTCCGGAGTCACATCACAGGCGGGATTTTTAAGGTTGTTTACACTCAATCCTATACCACCATAGTCAATACGGCCTACGGCACCAACTATCATCATACGCATTGCAAGGCCCCAAATACAGGCGTTATCAATTTCTCTGGCAGAGAGGTAACCCTGGTCCAAAAGGTAGTAAATCTCACGCTGGAGAGCCATCTGAAGACGGCTGATAACATAACCTGAAACATACTCTTTAAACAGGATGGGTTTTTTACCAATGTGTTCAAGAAGTTCAAACATAAGTTCAACATTATGCATGTCTGTTTCAGGTCCCTTGACCACATCAACAAGAGGTATGATCTGTGGAGGAGCATAAAAATGGGCAATAAGGACTTTGTCCGGCCTGTTTGTTTTAACAAATTCAAAGGGGTTAAGGAAAGTGGTATTGCTGGCGATCAATGCATGGGGAGGACAATGTTTGTCCAGTTCATCAAAGACCATGATCTTGGCCTCTTTATTTTCCGCCATGGTTTCAAAGGCAATATCAACATCATGTGCAGCCTCTTCTATACTTCTGCATGTGGTAATACGATCAAGTGTTTCCTGTATTTTATCTCCATCAACGAGACCGGCTTGAGCCATGGTCTCAAGGCTTTTCTTCACAAGTGACATGGCCCTGTCAAGGGTTTCCTGGGTTCTGGACATCATGCTGACTTCGTAACCAGCATATGCGAATGCCTGGGCAATACCGTGTCCCATTGTTCCTGCACCGATAACTGCGATTTTTTTAATATCTTCAATAGTCAAATTATTTTCTGTAGTCATTTTTTATCTCCATATTCATTTTATCTATACTAATGGTTTGAGTCCGAGAAATTCTCTTGCTTCAGCAGGTGACATGGGTTCTTTTCCCAGTTCCCTTGCAATTCTTACTGTGCGTTCAACCAACTGCTCGTTACTGGCCTTAACACCTTTGCTCAGATAGATATTGTCTTCGAGACCAACACGGACACACCCTCCCATGATCATATTCATGGTTGTAATGGGAAGCTGTGCAGGCCCCACGGCAGTACAATTATAAACCGTGTTATCCGGAAGAAAATCTATCATGGTGGTCAGTATTTTCGGGGTCGCGTCACAGGCACCCTGGTAACGCATACCCAGTACCATGTTAATGGCGTAAGGAGGCTCTACAAGACCCTTCTTAATAATTTCATTGACTTCACGGAACATTGCAAAGTTATACACTTCCATTTCCGGCTTAATTCCTCTCTCCTTCATTTTTCCGAGAAACAATTCAATCTCTTCGGGCAGGTTGCAGAATGCGGTTCCCTTATACTTCCCTGAAAGTCTCATAAGGGATCCCATGTTAAGTGACGCCATTTCAGGAAGAGCATCAAGACATTCAACCCGCTGTTCCTGTGTCAGGTTAGGACCGCCGCCGGTGCTGAACTGAATGACGGCATCGGATTTTTCCCGAACCTTCTTTTTAATTTCTTTAAAAACTTCAACATCTGAAGTATTTTGTCCATCTTTATCCCTGCCATGAATGTGACAGATAGCAGCGCCGGCATCAACGCATGATTTGGCACATGCCGCTATCTCATCCGGCTGTTCCGGCAGATTGGGATTCATCTCTTTAGTAACCAGAGCACCGGTCATGGAAACGGTGATAATAATTTTATCATTTGGTAATGTTTTAAGCATGCTGATTCAATCCTCTCAATTAATATAAAAATATAGAATTCTGATATCTTCTAAAAAAGATATTTTATATAAAATATCCTGCTGTTAAAACGCCTGTTTATTTCAAACGTTTGTTTTAAATTATTTCAAACGTTTGTTTTAAAGTCAAGTATTTCTCTAAAATTTAGTAATATTGTAACAGGAAAATACGGGCCTCAATTATTGCTTTCCTTCATATGTTCAAAAAGTGAATTCATATAATTTTCTTATTTAATTTCAATGTATTGCCAATAACTTCTTACAGATAAAGTAAAATATATTAAAAATATTCAATATCAAAAAGAAGATATTCTAATACTATCGGATATCCGGTATCTTTACTTAAATCTTCATAAAAAAATGCTCCCTAAATTGAGAGCATTTTTATTAAAACGAATATATTAAAATTGAAAACTAACCTGCCTTCATGACAATCTCACCAAGGTTGATATCCTTTACAGTTCTCACTTCTACTCTATGAGATGCATATCCTGGAAACTCAAGTTTTATTGTTACGGATTTTTTGGCTTCAAGTCCTTCAAACTCAAAATCACCAAAGTGATCCGTTGTTGTGGTAATTTCACTGCTGCCGTCACTCAATGTAACCTTGACATCCTGGGCAGCCTCATCCTTTTTATCTTCAAATACTACTTCACCTGCAATAAAACGTTTAGGAATACCCATATAGCAGACTGAAGGATTCATTTTAAATTCAGGTCTTAATAGCTCTGTGCTCTCAGCAGCTACCTTCTTTGAGATTTCACTTTCAGGATTATCAAGATCGCCAAAAATAATGGCACCTGTGGGACATGTTTCAACACATCTGGGCTCTTTCCATCCCTGATCAAGAAGATGGGCACAGAAATTACATTTCTGGGCTACATTTTCTTCTTCATTCCAGTAGATAACCCTGTAGGGGCAGGAAGAGACTATATCCTTCTGGCCTTTTGCCTTTTCAGGGTCAATTATTACAATCCCGTCATCCCTTTTATATACAGCGCCTTCGGTCCCGCCGGCAATACATGAGGCATTCTCACACTGCTGGCAGGGAGTGGGAATGTAATCAAGTTTTACCTTGGGATAGGTTCCTCTTTCAATGGCTACCAGTTTCATCCAGTAATGACCTTTGGCAGGCTGGGAAGCTGAATATCCAGGATAATTATTCCCGCAGAATTCATCTTTACAAGCCAGAAAACAACTGTAGCAGCCTGTACACTTATCAACATCTATCATCATTCCATATCTGGCCATTTCTTATCCCTCCCACTTTTCAATTTCAATAAGACAGGAATTGGGTGTCATACCCGGAGCGTTCTTTGAAAGCATCCTTGAAGACGTAAGCAGGTTCACGCAGCCTCCGCGATCTATTGATCCGGCCTTTCCCGGCTCCAGAGGATCATATACTGCCGATGAAGCATAGCTGTGAATTATTCCCGGCCTTATTCTTTCAGTTACCTTAGCGATACACAGAACCGCACCGCGATCATTATATAGCTTCACGATATCACCATTCTTGATACCCCTTGGTTCTGCATCAGTGGGATGTATACGTGCCGGCCAGTATGGGTATCCATCCTTGTAAACACGATGGACAGGTATTTCATTAAGCCAGTCAGTGTGCTTGTCATAGTGTGTATGGAAAGAAAACCTCGGGTGAGGAGAAACCATTGCCAGGGGATATTTTTTAGCCATTTCCGACTTGTGTCCTTCCCAGCTTGGTATATATTTCGGTGAAACAGGCCTTTCTTCATCATCGGGATAATACTTTTTAAGACTCTCGGATACAAATTCGATTTTACCGCTGTAGGTACCCAGCTCCTTTGCCTTGTCAGTTCCACGTTTGGGGTTCCCCGGATCAGGAGTATCACAGTCTCTGCCTTCTGCAAACCATCTCATTGAAACAGTCGGCTTGTAATCCTCGGGCATTGGAATAACATAATATCCCTTTTTCTCGAACTCCTCATATGATATGTACTTTGGCAGATCGGATATATCATAAAATACCTTTATCCAGTCAACTTCCGTTTTACCACCATCAGTAAATTCATCCTTTCTGCCGAGTCGTTCTGCGATATCGGTCAAAATCTGATAGTCAGATTTGGATTCCCATAAAGGTTCCATACACTTTTTCTGTCTTACTACTATCCTGTGATTACATCCGTTGCTTGCATGATGTGTGTATCCGCCTGCAGCGCCCCATTCACCCACATCATCACGCTCTATGCTTGTACATGCAGGGAGAATGATATCGGCAAAATTTGTTTCACTGTTATACCAGCAGTCCTGGTTAACAACAAACTCCAGTTTCGGGCTCTGATACATCTTCACCCATTTGTTTGTATCACTCATTGTACCCATGAATGAACCGCCATACCGGTAAAACATTTTAACTTCAGAATGGCCTTCCATGGGATAGACATACTCGTTAAACTGCTGTTCCATTGCATTTCCACAGAAGCCGTCCCCTCTCCAGTCAACGGGCGGATTCAGAACAGCATCCGGTACTGTTAATCTGTAAAGCCTCTGTTTTGTCGGGTTTTCAGCAGGTGTGAACTTGATATTGGCTGCTTTTGTAGAACCTATCTTTCCATCAGGATCAGCATAACCGGGGAAAAATACATCAACGTTTGATGGCGCCCCCATGCTTGTTCCCCAGATGTTTATCCCGGGTTTTCCAAGACCCTGCATTGCCTGCAGCAGGACCATCATCCTTGCCCATTCTGTCGCATAGGCTTCTCTGCAGGCTCCACCCTCGCCGCCCCTTGTACCTCCGGCCAGGATCGTCTTTTTTGATGCCCACCTTCTTGCAAGGGCAACAATAGTTTTTATGGGAATACCTGTTTCTTCCGAAGCCCATGAAGGAGTTTTTACAACACCGTCTTCTTTACCCATAACATAATCTTTAAAGGTATCAAAACCTACTGTACGGGTATCTATATAATCCTTGTCATAGGTGTCTTCATTAATCCATACATATGCAATGGCCATAGCCAGTGCTGTACCTGTGCCCATTCTTATGGGTATCCATTTTCCGTCCATTGCTGCATTTGTATAGTTATAAAGGGGATCGATAAATATCATCTCAACACCCTTTTCCTTGAGCCACTGTCGCCACATACATGAATCCTGACCCGTGTAGGTACCTCTTGTAGAATCAGGATCACATGACCAGTAAACAATCATTTCCGCATTCTGCAGGGCATCAGTAAGGTGGTCATAAGGTTCAGGCATACCCAGCCTCCAGTAGAAGCCATAGGTATGTGTGGCTCCCCAGTGCCAGCCCTCCCAGCTATCGGGATTATCAAAAATAGGAGTAAAACCGATCATATTCATGAACCTTGAAAAAGGCCCCATTTTATATCCGACTATACCCCAGTTATGGTGTGACGATGTAATGCCTGTAATGGCTGATGAGCCGTATATATCGGTTATCCTGGTAATTTCAGATGACACGATATCAAGCGCCTCATCCCAGCTGATCCTCTCATATTTTGCTTTTCCCCTGGTCTGGGTGTTCCTGCCGCCATTGGGATCAAAATCAACTCTTTTATAGGGATACTTTATCCTGTCTTCAGAATAAAGCCTTGTTCTTTCGGCGTGTACATAGGGTGATATAAAAAACTTGTTCGGTGGTGAATATTTCCTGTTCCCATCATCTATTGTCCAGGAAGGAGCAAAGTCTTCATCTTTAGCTTCTAAAGGCCTGATTCTGACTACTTTTCCATCCTTGACATAAACCGATATGGGACCAGCGTTTGTACAGCTAGTGAAAACTTGTTCAGTCATAAATTCCTCCCTGAAAATCAATCCGGTTTATACCATTTTTTAGCCGGAACAGATTAAAAATCAATCCCGGTAAATACCTTTACTTAATTAGAAGGACAGTTCCTTCCTTTGACGCTAAGTCCATATGAGGAAAACCGGACCATTTGCTCAATAAGTCTGGCCTTAAAATCTGCGTCATAGGATTTGCCTGTTATGCGTGAAACCATAGGCCTCGAATAGTTAAAGTAGAGTATGATACCAAAAATGCTCAGGATATCAAAGCTTAGATTACCCTCATCCACCGCTTCCGGCGCAAAAAATTCCAAAAGCCTGTAAAGTTTTTTAAAAAGCGGTCTGAGCGTTTGATCAGCCGCAAGTTCAAATGCTTCCGTAGGATTATATAATTCTCTCACAATCAGCTGCCTGTGCCGCCTGTATTCCTCATCAGACAGGGGGCCTTCAAGATAAGCCCTGGCAAGGGCCTTTATTACAAGTTCGGGAGTTGGTTTTTCTAGTAAATCAACAGATTCTTCAAAAACTGCATATATACGTTGTTCCCGTGGAATCCACCTGGAACGAAACACTTCGAGATAAAGGTTCTTTTTATTGCTGAAATGATAATTTACTGATGCCATATTACATCTGGCAGCCGCAGTGATCTCTCTCACACTTACAGCATGGTATCCCCTCTGGGCAAAAAGATCCTCCGCCTTTTCCAGAAGCCTTTCCCGTGTTTGATTTGCTGCATTGAGATTATTCACAGTATCATCATTTTTTGGAGTCACGATAGATTTACACCTGATTTATTATAGATTATACTTGCGATATTTATTTCAAACGATCGTTTAAAAGTCAAGGCTATTTTCTTTTCAGTTCCTCAAAGCCGCTGGTAGAATAATATTGATAATTAATTACAAAGTAAAAAATGTATAATTCTGTATCAGGAGATAAAAAGAATGTTAAAATCTGACTACTTTTTTAATACCTATATAAATAAAATATAAGGCAAGGAGGAAATATAATGGGTGCTACAAATATTAAGAAAAATTCAGAGACGGGTTTCAAACCTGTCTCTGCAGAACGTCGTACCCGTGTCCATCCTCCTCAGTAGCTTACTTCGGAGGATAAACAGGGAATTTACATTATACACCTAATAAAACGACTGGATTTCCCGATCAAGTCGGAGAATGACAACAGAGGTATTTATACTTCCCATTGATTACGCAACCAGACACTGTTCGTAATCCGTATACCGTACACCTTAAACCTCATATGTTATGATTTCGCTCTCATGTCAAAGTTATCAATCATAAATCCGGCGGCCAGCTTTGCCCCGATTCCAGGAGGAAGCCCGCACTTTTCAAAGCCTTTTGCCGCTGCAAAGGCATTCATGTTATTCTCACTGGCTCCGGGTTTCATATTCTCCCCGAATATGATCTTTTCCTGGATATCGGCGCAATAATAATATCCTATTTCACCTTCAAAAAAGGCCATAAAGTCCTGTGCCAGAAACATTAAATCCCCCACTTTTGAAAGATCCAGCGGGTCATCTCCAAAGAAAAAAAGACCAAAAGCAACGAGGGTTCCTGTTACACCCCCGCACATATCACCCGTCCCACCTATACCCGGATACAGCATAAGGCCTTTGATAACCTCCATACTGCCCATCCCAAATTCATCAAGGAGTGCCAGAGCTGTCCCCTGAGAACAGTTCTTGGTGATATAGTTATATTCTTCTGCTTTTCTCTGAACGTTATCAAGAATCTCTTCCTTGTGTGCAATCAGATATTCCTTTTCAAGTTTCTTTTGGGGAATGCCTTCTGATGCGAATTTCCTGACTCTCGCCGCTATTGCCTCATCATCCCACTCTCTTGCTCCCAGTTCTTCAATCTTCTTTTTTTGTTTTTCTGTAACATCCATTTATAAATTTTCCTCCTTTGATTAAGCATCTATGTAAAAATGTTTCTGATTCATTTACAGGGCTAAATACGCAATGTCTGGAACTAATAGGGCAGACTCGCAGGCCTGTCCCTACACTGCTTTAAGTAAATCGAATCCGCTTCTTTTATCTTTTACTCTTTTCAATTCAAGGTAATTAAGAAGTATAAAAAGCCTATGCTTTCCTGTCAAATCAATTTGTAATATAATTGACACAGTATTATCCTTTTCCCATACTCCTTTCACGAATGGTCTCCCTGATAACATCTTAATAGCGAGGGTCTTTTATGGCTGATGAAACAATAGAATCAAGACTGGAATCTCTTGAGAAACAAGTAAGTATATTTACCGAAAAAATGATGGAAAAAGAAAAGGAAATTCAGGAATTAAAAGACATTGAAGAGATTAACCCAAGTTTACCATAGGTAGTTGCAAATAAGTAATAAGATCAATAAGATAACTTTACCAGGCGATATTTATGGGCACTACAAATTTCAAGCATTG
>JASFHE010000188.1:0-10345 GCA_050123415.1 Desulfobacteraceae bacterium
GAGAAATCATAAATTTGGTATCGTCGTATCTGCCCTCAGCACCTACGTATTCGTCATTAATATCCCTGATCTGACCTCCCATCTCTTCCAGCTCAAGAAGGGTGTCATAACTCTCACGGCACTGGATCTGGCTGCCAATACCATTTCCGTAGGATATTTCAGGGGTTTCTTTAGGTATCTCTGCCATTGTTCCCGGATGTTCGGCTATTTTTTTAGCCCATTCATCGGGATCAACTTTAGAATGGGGATTGGTGGGGCAATGGCCCCAGTGGTCGCATCCCGGACCACCGGCCCCGCTTCTTTCCGTGTCTCCCTTTTCCACCAGGGCCACCCTGACTCCCTTTCTTGCAGCACTTATGGCTGCCCAGCATCCGGCGATGCCTCCGCCGATTATCAAGACATCAGCCTCAATTTCATTCTCCTTTTCATAGTCCACCGGGTAGGGCCATGCTGGAGTTGTTCCATCTCTGTCTACAAAATCATGCCAGTTAGTCATATCCACAACCTCTCTTTTAAATTATAGATTTTAGAATATATTACAGGCACCTGATGTCAGTTACTCTTTTGTATTTTCACGTATCACACCATCACGAATAATGAGTTTTGGACGCTTTTTTTTCTTATATAAAGGTGTACCGGAGCCTTCCTCCTCTGTAATAAGACTTCTGAAACCACGCACCTCCTTATATTCGTCCATTGGTTCAGCCAGCTTTTCAAAGATTGACGTCATCGTGGCCATTATATTGTCTGCAATATCCCAGTTTACATTCATGGCCCCTGTTGGGCATAACTGCTCACAGAACCACACAAGGCAGGGGCCGCAGGTATTATAGGAAATCTGAGGAGATTTGGAAAGATCAATGCTTTTAGTAGGACAGTTATCCATGCATTTGGTGCATTTGGGATAGAGACATTTTTCAGGATCATATACAGGTTTCAGTTTCACCATATCCGCCATTTCATCTCCCCCGCCAAGATCCATAGGTGTTCCGTAAAGCTTATGGTATTCTTCCTTATCCGGCAACTCAGGTATAAGTCCGGTCTCGCCTTTGGCTATCTTCCGGGTGCGCTGTGCAATTTCTATTCCGAATTCCATTGCCTCTTTCAGGTCAATTTCATCGGGATGTCCGTCAGTATAATAGGGTTTTGGCATAAGCGGTATAAAACCGCTGCCATACCAGTCATTCCAGCCGGTAACTGTCAGGCCCTTATCTCTTAAGCCTTTTACTGTCCTGTCAATGAAATTCCCGGCAAGCGTACCATGGGTGCAGAAAGTAAAACCATATTTTCCCTTTAAATCAGGCATTGCATTGATAAAATCAGTTACAGCAGCCGGCTCCTGAAAAGTCTGTACAAAGGAACCCAGACCGATTAAATCATAATCTGTAAGTTTTTTTGCATCCGCTTCTCTCATCGATACAATTTCACACTCGTCAAATATCTCCCTGATACCTGATTGTACTGCCTCTGCGATCTGTTTGGTGTTTCCCGTCCATGAGTGGTAGATTACTATACCTTTCATTTATTTATCCTCCTTCATATTTTTGTTTCTCCTGTGCCTTATGCCCTGGTCCAAACCTGCCAGGGCCTTGTTGCCCGTGTGAACCGTTTTGGGTAAAGAATGTTGGAACCTGTTATGCATCCATGGCTTCCAGCGCTCTGCGCCTTCGATAATAGGATGGCAGAAGCAGAAAAAAAACCGCAAGCGCCATCAGTATCGTCAGTGAAGCTGACTTAAACATAACAGAATAATTATACATATCATACACCATACTGCCTAATATAGGCCCGATAAATAAGCTTACATCTACGCCGATATATAGAGTATTGCTTGCAACGCTCCTCTTCAGGGGTGTTTCGGACAGTATACACATGGAATATAGAGCAGGCTGGAACGCACCGAACCCTGCTGCCCCTATTGCTGCTCCCGTGAGTATTGTACCGATTGACCTGGCGGATACTATAATAATAAATGACAAAGCCATTATTATGAGGCCGGGAAGAAGGACCCTGGTTAACCCGAATCTGTCAGTCAGATAACCGCTCGCCGGTCTTGCAACTACAAGAACTACTGCCAGTACAGTATAAAATGAACTTATTCCTGATATTCCCAGCTCTTTTGCATACTCTACAATGTACACATTATATAATGACCACCCCAGGTAAATAAAAAACATAACCAGGGCCATGGGAACAGCATGAACAGAAGCAATATTCTTATACCATGCCCCTG
Organism: Desulfobacteraceae bacterium; assembly: GCA_050123415.1. Lineage (GTDB taxonomy): Bacteria > Desulfobacterota > DSM-4660 > Desulfatiglandales > HGW-15 > JAAZBV01. The sequence goes on from JASFHE010000188.1 coordinate 2,234, forward strand.
TACTTAATATATCTTCCCTGGTCTTTTTATCAGGCAAAAGAAGAAGACCCGGAATAAGCCCCAGAAATGAGATAACCGCCGCAAAAAGAAAAATACAGGTAAAACCGAAGCTTTCATTTTTTAAATAAGTGCCGAAATTAAGAATACTTATTCCCAAAGTCGGCGCTATCGCCATACTAAGTGATGAACTTAGCCCGTAAAAACCCATTCCGGAAGCCATTTTTTCTTTGGGAAGGCTGTCCCCCGCCAGAGTCATTGTAAGAGTTCCAACCAGTGCATACTGGAGACCGTGAAGGATCCTGAATGCTATAAAAGCTGATATATTGTCAAAGAGCGCATAACCGATATTTGCTGCGCCCCCGATAAAAAAAACCATCATCAGTTTTCGCTTGTCAATTTTTGTAAGAACAGGGCCTGATACTGGTCTCATTGAAAACGCTACACCAAAAAACAGGCCTGTTAATAATCCCATAATATGGGCACTGGCACCCAGATGAAGAGCATAGGACGCAATAAGAGGGTTTATCGAAAAATGCGTAATAGCCAGCATAAAAGATATTAATAATATACATATAAAATTACGGTTCCAGATTGTTACTGCTGTTTCTGCTTTTGTATTCTGCAAGAAAACTTCCTTTCATCACTACTGATAATTCTATTGACACAATTATGCCTTTTGTATACCTATATACATAATATGAGGTTCCGGTGCAATGAAATTGCTGAATTCTTATTTTCAAACCGGCCCCCTCAATGTAAGCAGGATTTCAATATCCGCTTTCACTCATCAATTTAATAAATTACTGAAGGAGGTTTTCCATGAAACGTTCAATGGAAAATATCGGGGTCAGCCCTTGACTGTGACGTTTTAATACCACCTCCAGCGTCTTTGTCGGGTTGCTTCGCTTAACCCAACCTACATACTATGACGCAGAGCGTCTTTTGACCGTCGTTAATTCCCCCCGGATAAAAGAAAGTTTTCTGTAAGTGGAGCAAAAAATAATGGACCATCACCAAATATACTTAAAGGGGAATTAGAAATCAGTTGATAAAATCTTTTAATTGGAGTACACTCCAATTATTCATCAATTAATTAAGAGTCAAGTCTAATGAAGGACAACTTCAAAACTATATTCTATCGGCTGCTTGATAATGCAAAATACAAAACCCATCGCTATCTTTTCAAATCATTTAACATAAACAGCCGGTTGACAGGTCTTGTCGGTCCTCGCGGTACAGGTAAAACCACTTTATTGCTCCAGTACATCAATGAAAAGATTAAAAACAAAAATGAATGTATTTATCTTTCATTGGATAATATCTATTTTACCCGGGATAACTTGTTCAAATTTGTAGATGAACTTTATGAGATTGATGGCATAAGATACTTTTTCCTTGATGAGGTTCATAAATACCCGGGGTGGGACCAGGAGCTGAAAAATATATACGATTCATATCCTGATATCAAAATTGTATTCTCAGGCAGCTCAAGTATGGACTTAATTCGAGGAACCTATGATCTATCGAGAAGAGGAGCAATATTCAGATTAAAAGGAATGTCTTTCAGGGAATACCTTGAGTTTACTCAGGGCATCGCATATCAGGTTATAGATTTCAAGGAACTAACTTCAAACCCGGCTGATATTGCAGCCGGGTTTTCGAATATTAAAAGAATCAAAGGGCTTTTTCTGGAATATCTCGATTATGGATACTATCCCTTTATGATGGAAGACCCGAAAAATTATCACCAGAAACTGTTAAACATAATTGACAAGACAATCTATGAAGACATCTCAAATTACTACAAACTCAAGACCGAAAATTTAGTATACTTTAGAAAAATACTATCCTACATGGCTACCATACCTCCTGGCCAGTTGAACAAAAACAGCATATCAAAACATATAGGGCTGGATAACAAGACCGTTGATAATTATTTAAAAATATTAAATGAAACAGGCCTTGCACGTCTTATAAAGGAAAATAAAGCAGGAAGCAGTATACTGAAAGGGACAGAAAAAATATATCTTGATAACTCAAACCTGTACAAGGCAATAACTTATGAAACAGGGTATGAATATAACAGGGGAACCATAAGAGAAATATTTTTTATTAATATGCTCCAGAATTCAGGGGAGAATTTATTTTACAGCAGAATTGGTGATTTTCAGATCAGTAACTATATCTTTGAAATAGGTGGTAAGAGTAAATCAAAAAAGCAGATTAAAGAAAAAACTGAAAACTCCTTTTTGGTAAAGGATGATATCCTGCATGGAAGCGGTAACACCATACCCCTGTATATCTTCGGCTTTCTCTATTGATCATTGTAAAGCGAGGCACTGTTAAGTTTTAAAGTTGGTTTGTTTGAATCTAGAGCGTAGAGCAGCACGCCCTTTTAAAATTCAATAACTTATTACAACTAAATTTATATTGAGCATCCCATTTTAGGGATTTTATTAAAGTCGATAAAAGTCATTGTCTGTTTTCAACTCCTGTAGTATTTTAAAAAAAAATAATCTTCCAAGGAACTTGTCATGACGGAAAACAACGAACTATCACCTGAATCCCTCTGGAAATACTTTTATGAAATATGTGCTATTCCAAGGCCTTCAAAAAAAGAAGAAAAGATAATTAATTATATAATCGATTTTGCTGTAAACCATAACCTGGAATACATTAAAGACAGTGCCGGCAATATAGTAATCCGTAAAGATGCTTCTGATGGATATGAAAACAGACCCGCTGTAATTCTGCAGGCGCATTTGGATATGGTCTGTCAAAAAAATTCTGAAACTGTCCATGATTTTGAAAAAGATCCTGTAAAAACATATATAGATGGAGAATGGGTAAAAGCACAGGGCACCACACTCGGCGCTGACAACGGCATAGGAGTGGCTGCAGCGCTGGCTGTTCTCGAATCAAAGGAACTTCTCCATGGTCCGGTAGAAGCTCTGTTTACAGTTGATGAAGAAACCGGAATGACCGGAGCATTCAACCTGAACCCTGATGCATTAAAGGGCAGGATCATGATAAACCTTGATTCGGAAGATGAAGGAGAAATCTGCGTAGGCTGCGCAGGTGGGTTGAATTCAACCCTTACATTCGAATATACACCGGAACCTGTCCCGTCAGGAATGAAAATATATAAGATCAGCCTTACAGGCCTCAAGGGAGGACATTCAGGTGTTGATATTAATCTCGGTCGCGGTAATGCAAATAAACTGATGAACAGGATGCTATGGACGGCATCCCGGGAATTCGGATTGCGAATCGCTGATATCGAAGGAGGCAGCCTGCGCAACGCAATTCCAAGGGAATCATTTGTGACGGCTGCAATTCCCTCTGATAAAGAAAAGCAATTCCTGAACCTGATTACCGAATTTGGAAATGTAATAAAAAATGAATTATCATCAACAGAACCTGATTTTTCGATAAAAGCAAATCCCGCAGAAAGTACGTTTGATCACCTGATTGACATAAATACGCAGGAAATTTTATTAAACGCTGTTTATGCTGTTCCTGGCGGTGTAATCCGTATGATCAAAGACATGCCTGATATTGTTGAAACCTCGACCAACCTGGCTGTTGTCAGATCAGATGCATCAAAAAATATTATTGAGGTTATGAGTTTATTACGAAGCTCATCGGATTCGGCAAAATCAGATCTGAGCAATGTTTTCACCGGCATTGCGGACTTATGCAAATGCGAAGTAAATCATGAAGGGTCGTATCCCGGATGGAAGCCGGATATGGATTCAAAACTTTTACAGATTACACAGCAGGTATACAAAAACCTCTTCAATAAAAAACCTGACGTAAAAGTCATCCATGCAGGACTTGAATGCGGAATTATAGGATCTGTTTTTAAAGGCATGGACATGGTATCAGTCGGCCCCACCATAAAATTTCCCCATTCGCCCGATGAAAGGCTGCATATACCTTCTGTCAGAAAATTCTGGGATTTTCTGGTGGAAACGCTTAAGGCTGTATAAAAATTTTTAAAATGCATAAACTGGCCACAGGCCGGCTGCGAATTTTTTAGCGACCTGAAAGACTGTGAAGCCTTGCTTCAGATCGGCCAAATGGCAAGAGTGAAAACAACGGGGTCGTGAAAACAACGGGGTCGCGTCTTGACATTTGACAAATACAGTCAGAAAAATACAACGCTAAATACAACGGGGTTAAAACTCGATATGGGACATGCGGTCCTCATGTCTCTTAATAACGCAATAAAAAGGAGATTTATATGTTTGATATCCGATTGCATCGATCAATCTGCTCTGCTTTTGCTGTTTTAATGATTCTCTGTACTTCAGCTTCAGTGCATGCCGGTGAGCGCACTATTACAACCAGTGACCAGTTACTGGATCGGATCAACATCGAAGATATGTTCCATGATTACTACCTGATTGTGGGAAAACCGGATCGCAGCGATATCAGTAAGTTTTGGGCGGAAGACGGGGTGTTTGTAATGGGCGAAAATAAAATAGTCGGTGTAAAAGCCATTCAGGCGCTTTATAACAATACCGATGGCGCCCCCGAAGGAAAACTGATCACTCTGATGGGCAGCCCGCGCATCAGCATCAATGGCAATAAGGCGACGGCTTATTTTATCTATACGACATTCCGTTCAGTTGATCCTCAGAAGGCACCTGCTGTCTTTGAGCAAGGACAGGACCATGTCGAGCTGGAAAAGATTAAGGGTGTCTGGATAATCAAGAAAAGGACCCTGGAAAACTATGGTATTGATGCAGCGGTTTTTAAAACAGTAAATTAGACTGAAGACTGAAGACTGTTAGGAAAAGCCAAATAAAAATACAAAAATGGATACCCGACTACTCGGGTATGACGTGCATAGAGACGGGGTTTTAAACCCGTCTCTACTTTTACCGCTAAACTATTTCAATAAAGCTCGCAGTTTATCCTTAACCGCTTCTGCCCATATTTCATAACCCTTTGTGGTGGGGTGAAGTGCATCGCTCATTATATCTGCAGAAATAAAACCATTTTTATCCAGAAATTTATCCCCTATATCCATATAGAAAACTTTTTTCCCATCGTGTAGCTTTGATATTTTATTGTTTATCTCAGCTAAAGTAGCACGAACCGGGTCACCCGGTGTACTTCTCGGAAATACAGCAAGAAGAAGGATTTTAGCTTTCGGGAAACACTTCTCCAGTTCCAGCACAACAGCTCCTATACCCTCGGCAATTTCAGCCGCATTATTTTGAGTGGTATTGTTTGTGCCGATCATAAGCATGATGGCTTTGGGGTTGAAGCCCTGCCCTTCACCGTTTTGCAGCCGGTAAAGGACTCCCTGTGTGGTATCACCTGCAATTCCGAAATTGAATATTTTTAAATCCCCGAAATATTTATCCTGAACAGGTTTACCGGCATAGGCCCCTTCAGGATTTCGCCAGAAATCCGTGATCGAATCCCCCATAAAGAGGACATCAATGTCCCCTCCCTGTTGAGCAACCTTAAGGTTGTCCTGGTGTTTTTGATTAAACCATCCTGCAAGGTTGGGAATTATTGCTGTATTAATCGGGCGTGGTACATTGATTGCGAACAGTCCCGGATATTTTTTGTTTATCTCTTTTATGGCAGGGGCAGCATTATCCAGGAATTTTTTTAATCCCTGCTCTGCGAGCTTGATTTCATCAGCATCAGGGCGGGGAATTTTCACTGCATCCGGAACCTGTGCAGGTTTTGCCGGTTTCGGCTTTGGCTGGGCCTGCAGGGTGTTTACCTGTGAGGCTGATATTATTAAAAAAGCAATAAGTATAATCAGATGCTGCAATTTTAGAATATTTTTACATTTCATTATCAATCTCCCTTCGCTTATTTAAATTTATTTTCGTATATCCCTATCAACTTTCTATTTGACAATAACCCGGACCCTGTCGAGATTCTGAATCCTGGCATAGGGTGTATCCGGATCACCATCACGTTGCGAAGTAACTCTTATCACCGGGAAGTAAGTCCCCGGCTTTGAGAAAGTATGTGTTTTCCTTATATCCGCCTTTGGTTCCGGTTCATTGAATTTTTCCGTAACAGGATAATCACCAATACCATCAAAGTCCCATTCTGCCAGGATGATTTTACCAGTATTGGGTGGAACTACCATGTTTGCAGTGAATGTGACAGTCTCGCCGACCTTTACATCGGCCCTTTTGCTGCCGTTGACATCAAGTTCGACCACAGGCTGAAAGCCCATTCGTTTTTCTGCTCCCGGAGGCACAACAATCTGGCTGTCAGCTACTTTATAGCGGGTTTCTGCAGGAGGCGGTACATCACGTTCAACCCATGCACTGAGATCCAGAAGGGCCTGCTGCAGAATGCCGCTGTAATCCACAAGCCTTGCCCTGCGTTTTTCGGTTGGCCTCCCTGAATGGTCAGCATGATCAATGTAGTATAGCCTGAAATCTTTTGTGCGGCCCGCCTCCTGGACTTTTGTTCGGTACCAGTCAGCCTGCCATGGAGGAGCATCAATATCCATCAGGTTCTCAATAACGATCATTTTGCCGCTGAATGTACCGTCCTGGATCGAACCGGCTCCGTTGAAAGCACTTATAGGACCTATGAGGATCTTGCGCTGCGGATAAATTGGCTTGCCATCTTTGTTTCGGAACTCATCCCAGGCATAATAGTCAGTTGAAGGTACCTGGTGACGGTGAAAGGTCTGAAGGGCAAGATACCAGGAGTTATCGACACGCACTTTGTCTCCCGGCTTGAGACTGGCGATAACAGCAGGATCGGAACCAAACATGCCGCTTGCGGAAACACTGTCATTATCGGCGAGCGGTACTGCTCCAAAGCCGAAACTGCTCAAATCAAACAGTGAGATGCTTTTGCCTGCAGAAGCGCCGCTGGTAATAACGAGATCAGCGCCTGTCAGATCACCATCAGGCTTACTTTTAAGCTTGATCTGAGTCAGCGGGCCTGTCGCGCTTACGCTTACAACACTCGTATCATATTGAATGCGGGCTTTCTTAATAGAAGATTTGGGATCTGTCCCGAGATAACCCGGTTTGGTCCAGAAGTCGTCAACATAGGTAGGGTCGAGCTTTGGTACATATCCTGCGACGAGTGTAAGGGGGCCGCCATTCAACGTTGGATAATCAAACCAGCCCCGCGGAGGAAAACCCATTGAGGTCGCTTCCCTGAGCGCGCCTTTCTCTTCTTCGTTCAACCCGGCATACATGTCACCGCTGCCGCCCGGATCTATTGCATCCATTATCTGAGGAAACTTATCCTTAAGAACACGCAGCGCATTGATACGAATCGTAAAGACATTGGGCATGGATTGAGGACATCCCATCACATAGGGGATACCGCCGTCCCATACTCCGCTGCTGTTCTGCAGGGAGGCAACTACCTGAAATGCACCGCCGCTGCCGCCGGAGATATAGCCGTATATGCGCCGGTCACCGTACATTTCGGCTGCCAGCCTGCGCGAAAACTTTGCGGCTGCAGCATTTACCCGATACCCTCCGATAGAGGGATCCCTGCCCTCAAACGCCTCAGCCACCGAACGGATCGCCTCTTTGGGGCCCGGAACAGACTGCACTGCGTAAGCCCCGCTTGCGATTGCAAAGGAAATACTGCCCGTATCCGCTTTCTCGCTTGTTATCAACTGGTGCGTCGTCTGAAAGAAGCGCCCTTTAAATTTATCGGCAGGGGGAAAATAGAATGAGAAGCGCGAGCCAGTGTCTGCAAAGTGCCCGTTGACATAGCGGTGGCGCACGGGAATATCGCTCCACTTATCAGTGTCGATGACAGCTTCCTTAAGGATCGGGTCTATGCAGTCCGCTGTAATGAACAAAGGGGCATCAGCTACACGAGGGCCGCATGTGGATTGGGCGCCAAAAACTATGGATGTTGTCCATGATATACAAAAATAAAGCATTAAAACTGAACAAATCACCATAATTTTCCAGAGAAAGCCGCCCGGTACTGCTTGCCTATAAAGATTAGATATATTCCTGCATTTTATCCACATGATATTGTTCTCCTTTGATTATTTGTTACAACTTACCCCAAGTTTACCATGGGTAGTTGCAAATAAGTAATAAGATCAATATGATATCTTTACCAGACGATATTTATGGG